>NZ_VFVX01000080.1:0-1440 GCF_006442395.1 Mesorhizobium sp. B2-3-5
CGTTTCGGCGCTCGACCGCACCAACTCCTGGGCTTCCGCCGCCAACCGCGCGAGCCTGCCGTAGTGGCTGTCTTGATCGGACCGGCGTCCCGCCATGGACAGCAACGCCTCGGCTGCAAGCATGTCTGACTTGTCGGCACCGGTACCCTTTCGCGGTGCGTGTACAGGCGATCGGCCAGCCAGCCGCGCAACGCCCTTCCAGAAACGGAACGCCATGCGCCGATAGTCGGAGAGGCCGCGTATGACCTCCCGAGGCGGCACGAAATCCAGGATCAATTCCATCCAATGACGCCTCGTCACTTTCCCGAGTGCGCCGAACTGCACCAAAGCCTCGATCTTGCCGTCGATCATCAGGTAGGCGTAGATTTGATCGATCCCTTCCGGCAGTTTGGTCGAGGTCGGATTTCGGGCGTCGACGCGAATTCCCAGTGTCCGCGCCAGCGGACGCGGCGCGGCAAGATCGTCGAAGTCGAGAAGCATTTGCTCAAGATGATACTGGACGCGGCGGCCCGCCACGGGATTGTCCCAGACCTGGCCGAGTTCGACGATCAACTCGCCGAGGGCGCCGCCGAACCTGTCCCACCTGGCTGCCAATCGCGCCGGCCCCGACAGGCTTCCCACCATCAGGCCGTCGAAAATCACCTTGGCGACCTCATGCGCCCACTTACGTCCCACGGGGAGCGCGCGCAGGGGCTCCGGGTTGGCCAGGCGCGAGCCGCTGCCGCAATCCGACGCGGCATTCCACAACGCGAACCAGGCGAGCGCTTCGGAAGCGGTGCGGCCATTCGCCGGGATCGCCCCATTGGCGTGCGCCGGCGCTGGGTGTTTGACCCTGGGGTCGGCAGAAAAGCCGCGGGCGATGACGATTGCCGCGTCCGCCAGCATCCGCGTTGAATTGCGGGTGAGCGAGTTGGAGCTGGCCCGATAGAAAGCGAGCGGCTCGTCGACCATCAGCCAATTCTTGCCCTGACGTGCGACGCGCTGCCACAAATCCCAGTCCTCGCAGGTGCGCAGCGACACATCGAAACCGCCCAGCCCGACAATTGTCGCCCGATCGATCAGCAGCGCGTGCGTGCGGATGCCGCACCGGCGCGCGAACGTCTCGAAGGGCTCGATCGCAACCTCGGTCGCGATGCTCGGCGGGGTGAATGCGCCATCGGGCATCACGCGCCGGGAACCGCAATAGGCGGCCACGGCATCGGGCGCGGCTTCCAGTGCGGCCAGCATTTTCGCGAGGAAGCTGGCATCCACCCAGTCGTCCGCGTCCAGGAACATCAGCCAGCGGCCGCGCGCTGTCGAAATCCCCTTGTTGCGCGCCCCGGCGGCGCTGTGCGCGCAAGACTTCAACGTCCGAAACCGGGCATCGCGTTCCACATAGCCAGCGATGATCGCCGGGGTGCGGTCGGAGGAGGCGTCGTCGACGACGATCGCCTCCCAATC
>NZ_VFVX01000081.1:0-1401 GCF_006442395.1 Mesorhizobium sp. B2-3-5
GGTCGACGTCCGCCACCTTGGTCGTTGCGAGAAGCATGGGATTTCCTCCTGTCGGTCGCGGCCACCATTGGTCCATCGACAGGATCACGATGCGCGCCCTGGAGCGGGTGCACATGGGGTGGATTCCCTATGCCCGCGTTTCTCCTGGCCGGACGAGGCCGTGCTCGACGGCATAGAGCGCGGCGGCGGCGCGGGTGGTCACGCCGACCTTTGAATAGACGCTCTCGATATGGTGGTCCGCGGTCTTGGGGGAGATATCGAGCTTGCGCGCCGCCTCCTTCGCCGTAAATCCGGCGGCGATCAGGCGCAGCACCTCGATCTCGCGCGGCGTCATGCCGGCCAACGCCCGCGGCAGTGCCCGGCGCGACGGCTGCCCGGCGAAGGACAATACGGCCTCGGCGGCCTCGGGGCAGATACAGCCCTCTCGAACAGCGGCGCGGAGCTGCGCCGCCGCCGCCTCGCTGGACAGCGCCTTGCGATGAGGGCGCTCCTCCCTCGACGTCTGGAAGGCCTCGGCAGCAGCCAGGATCCTCGCTGCCGGCGACAGGTCGGAACCGCCGACCTTGCGGTGATAGCCCGAGCCATCGAGGCGTTCGTGATGACGCAGCACCATCCCGGCCATGGCATCGCCGTCGCGGCCGAAGGAGGTCAGCGCCCGCTCGCCATAATAAGCGTGCAGTTGCGCCGCGTCGCGCTCGCGGACCGACAGCGGACCGTTGCGCATCCAGGTCGCCACCGGCACCACCAGTTCGCCAATGTCATGGATAAAGCCCGACCAGCGCAGCGCGCGGAGGTCAGGGGCCGGCAGCCCTGCTCTTGCTCCCGCGCCCTCGGCCAGGTCCGCCACCATCCGCGAATGGCCCTGCGTGAATGGCATGCGCATGTCGATCATGTCGGCAATGGCGAGGAAAGCTTCCTCGCAAGCCGCCTCGTCCAGCATAACCGGGGGATCGGGCTCTAGCGCCAAAATCGTCTCACGGTCGACCGTCGCGCCGATGCCTTCCATCAACACCGCTGCGTTAGCGGAGACGAGACGGGCCAGACCTGCTTCGTAGGGGCCGTCGCCGCGGTTTGCGACGATTTCGGCCATCGCCTCAATGCCGACGGCATCGCTGAGCGCAATGACGTCCTGCGCCAATGTGATAAGTCGCACAGCCGGCAGAACATCCTCGCCGCTCAGTCCGCGCGGAAGGCCCTTGCCGTCCCAGCGTTCATAAATCTGTCCAAGATTACGCCGTATCTCGTCGGACAGGCCGAGCCGCTCGCCGAGCCGCTGCGCGACCTCGCAATGCGCAGTGAGCACCGGGCGGGCCACGGCGAGCGCCTGCGACATTGCGGCCTCGATCGCCTTGGCCTGCGCATCGGGGTCGAGATCATAGTAGAGCCGCCTGAAAGCCTGTA
>NZ_VFVX01000082.1:0-1281 GCF_006442395.1 Mesorhizobium sp. B2-3-5
GCAGGTAGTTGTTCGTCCAGGTCGAGGACGGCGTGTACTCGACCGCCACCGTGCCGCCGAGTTCCGTCGTGATCTGCCGAAGCAGGTCTGGATTGCCGGGGCCCGGGGCGGACAAATACATAGAGTCATTGTCGCCAGCCCTATTACCGGCTTTGAACCCCATATCAGGCAGGCCGTCGCCATTGAAATCGCCGATCACGGCGTGTGAGGGCCAAGAAGCTGTTTTGAACAATGCGGCGCTGTAGGAAACCGAAGTTGGCTGCAGGGAAAAGAACCTCACGGTGTCGTTCTGGAACGTAATCGCATCCGCACGACCGTCATTGTTGAAGTCGCGGAACGTGACTCGATCACCCGAAACCGAGATGGCATCGCCATACGCCTTAAACCCGATCCCGGTGGACAGGAACACCCTGATCTTACCAAGCCCAGGATCATAGCGAACCACATCGGAGGCGCCGTCGCCGTTGATATCGGCAATAACCGTCCCACCACTGCCGTTTGTGGAAATTGCAGACCCATATTGCCATACCCCGGTTGACAACGTGCCCTTTTGTACTGCGTCGCCGCCGGAGGCGATCAGCGGTTGCTGTCGCCCATTGCCGAGGAAATCGCCAATGCCAACCCCGGCCGCGGATGTCCCTCTGGGATAAAAGGACTCGATCCCGTCCCCATCGTCATCGGCTAAGAATTGCGGCGATGGCGATGGCGTTGGCGACAGGTCCGGTAAAGCCGCACAAACTGCCGCGTAGTCGCCTGACGCGCAGCCAACCTTTGTCATCGACAGGTCGGCGTCTGTTTTAATGACCGATTTTGTTGTCGAATACGTATAACGGCCAGTAGCGCCATTGACATATGACACCCATGTCGCCACGTCAGCAAAGTCGATCGTATTCTTGTTAATGAAACGGCCTGGTGCCGATGAGTACCTTGGAGCAGGCGATCCGGAGGTTGGATCGTATGGTATAGTATCAATTACCAAGCTCTTGCCGCCAGATGGTGAACCGTCGGAGGCTCGCCTTAAGATTACCTTAGTTCTTTTAATGGCCGGGCAACCACCTTGATTTACATTACAAGTCTCCACGCTCTGTGTGTACTCGTAAAACAATTCGTCCCTTCCGTCGAAATCCAGATCTGCGACGCCAGGGATGCTAACGTAGTCAGGTTGTGCGATAGTATTATACACGCCATCCGTATTCTGATACGCCATCTGGGCGATGATCTTGGCGGTGCCGCCGGTGATGGTGCCGTCGGCGGCGATGGTGGCGTCGATGCCGTAGCGGG
>NZ_VFVX01000083.1:0-1237 GCF_006442395.1 Mesorhizobium sp. B2-3-5
GCCGCCCCGCCATTGCCGAAGCCGCCCGACGGCGCTCCAGAAACGGGCGGGGAACTCGGCAGCTGCTGCGCCAGCGCGACTATGCCTGCACTTCCGCTAATATAAGAAACAACAGAAATATCCGCGCCGAATACACCAGCGGCAAGCACCGCCGCGCCAACAAGCAACCGTTTCATGAGTCCCCCCGAGCCAATTGCTTATCGATACTCGCCTGAATATTTACCGATACGACACGAGCTCTCCACAATTCGCCTTTCCACAGAATTATTTGCAAGATCGTAAGGGCCAGATCGGCGGTTCAAGGACCGAGGTTCGACCAAGGCAGGTTCAGGGAGCGCGCTTCCCATCGCCGGAAAGTCTGAAGCCATGTCCGGTCTGGTCCGGTTTGTGAACAGGGCGCAAGGACATGTCTCTGCAAGCCGTAGGGTTAGTGGCACCGCGCGGTAGCGGTCGCACGAAGCCTTCCATCGGTGCACTACCGCATACGTACTCCAACGGGTGGGCAATTGATGCTATTGCAACCGGCAATGTTGTGCGACACAACCCAAGCAGGCATGGTCCCTGTTCGATGAGGGTGACCGTCTTCTCTTAACCGCGCAGCGATGGCAGAAGCGTTATAACCGTCGCCTACTGTCGATCCGGATTGCAATACTCACCGATGATGAAGACTAGCATTGACCATCTGCCGGAGAAAAGCAGCGGGAGCTTGGCCGAATCATGGAGCTCCTCCATGAGGAGTTCGACGATGCCATTGCGGACGGTGCGACCGAATTCAAGAAGAAGGGCCGGATCCTCAAGATGATCCTGTTCGGCTCTTATGCCCGTGGCGATTGGGTCGACGAGCCGCATACGATGAAGGGCTACCGGTCGGACTACGACCTGCTGATCGTCGTCAACAACCGCAAGCTCGCCGACTTCGCGTACTGGTACAAGGCAAAGGATCGCCTCATCCGCGATCGGGGTATAGATACGCCGACCAACTTCATCGTGCATTCACGCCGCGAGGTGAACACGGCGCTGCGCGAGGGGCAGTATTTCTTCACCGATATCCGCCGCGAAGGGATCGTGCTTTACGAGCTGGACGACGAGCCGCTCGCCGAGCCGAAGGCGATAACGCCCGCGGCAGCTTATAAGTTTGCCGAAGAGTATTTCGATGACCGGTAAGCGCTGTTCCGGCGGCACCTTTCGGAGGTCGGCCTGAGCGAGGATGTTGGAGCCTTTGAGGGCTTCGACACAT
>NZ_VFVX01000084.1:0-1223 GCF_006442395.1 Mesorhizobium sp. B2-3-5
AGTACCCCCACCCTAACCCTCCCCACAAGGGGGAGGGAAGCTGCCGCGCGCACCGTCGCTTCCGCCCTGGCCTCAAAAAAGAAACATGCTCAATTTGCGAGGATCAGCGTCGACGGAAGTCCCCTCCCCCTTGTGGGGAGGGGTTAGGGGTGGGGGTACTCGTAGGGCAAAAGCATCGGCCATTCGGGATTGCCTGCCACAAATTAGAGGCCTCCGCCAAAGCCGCGACACTGAGAAAGCGCCCCACCCTATGCGGTTTGCCACCCGCTTGGTAGTTTGCCGACCCGCATTGGAAAATGACCGCATGAACACGCAAGCAATAGAAGCCGATACGCTGCCCTATCTGTCTTCGGCGTATCTCGACCGCCTGGCGATCTCGACGTCCGAAATGGTCGACGAGATCGAACGCCAGATCGTCGGCCAAAGGCGCGGCGAAGTCTGGTGCGCGCCGAAGGCGGTCGTGCTGCCGGGCGACGACCGCTACATCATGGCGACGCTCGGCGTCGCCTCCAATCCGCCCATGCTGGCCACCAAGTCGCTGGTGGTCAATCCCCGCAATGCCGGGCGCGGCCTCCCCACGATCAACTCGCTGATCACGCTGCTCGACGCCGAGACCGGCCTGCCGCTCGCCCTGGTCGACGGCAATTGGGTGACGGAGAAACGCACGGCCGCCTTGAGCGCCGTCGCCGCCAGGCGCATGGCGGCGAGCGAGGCGTCGTCCATCGCCTTCATCGGCTGCGGCGTGCAGGCGCGCGGCCACCTCGAAGCCTTCGCCGACCTGTTCCCCCTGCGCGAAATACGCGCCTACGGCCGCGGCACCGCCAACCGCGACGCGCTCTGCCAAATGGCGCAATCGCGCGGGCTGCAGGCAGTGCCATGCGACACGGCAAGGGCCGCGATCGAAGGCGCCGACATGGTGGTGACGACAGTGCCCCTGGTGCCCAGCCCCGCCCCCTTCCTCGACGCCAACTGGCTGAAGCCGGGCAGCTTCACCGTGATGACCGACCAGGCCCTACCCTGGCTGCGAGAGACCATGCCTCGCTTCGACCGCATCATCGTCGACGACCTGGAGCAGGAGAGAAACATGCCCAGTCCCATGATCGACCCCGCTTTGGCCGCCGGGGATCTGACGGGGTTGGTTTGTGGCGATTTTAAGGGGAGGCAGAACGCAGGCGAGACGACGGGGTTTGTGTTTCGCGGGCTGGCCGTGGGGGATTTGGCGG
>NZ_VFVX01000085.1:0-1205 GCF_006442395.1 Mesorhizobium sp. B2-3-5
GGTGGACTTCCGTAAGGGTGCTGAGGGATTGGCCGCGCTGGTGCGCGAGACGATGAGCGCCGATCCGTTCAGCGGCGCGGTCTATGTCTTCCGCGCCAAGCGCACCGACCGGATCAAGCTGATCTTCTGGGACGGCACCGGCGTCTGCCTTTATGCCAAGCGTCTGGAGGATGGCGAGTTCCGCTGGCCGAAAGTGCATGACGGCGTGATGAGGTTGACGGCTGCACAGCTCTCGGCGCTGCTCGAAGGGCTCGATTGGCGGCGCGTCCACGAGGCGCGCCGGACCCGCATTCCAGCCCAGGCGGGCTGACCCGCGACGAAGTGAATCAGCATCGATTCCGCTGTCGCGAGCCGTTGGCGAATATGGTCTGATCGGCTCATGGCGATGACGGCTGACCAGCTTCCCGATGATCCGGATGCGCTGAAGGCGATGGTCCTGGCGCGCGACGTCGAGAATGCCCGGCTGATCCAGATCATCAAGGAATTGCAGCGCCATCGCTTCGGCCGTCGCGCCGAGACGCTCCCCGAGGATCAGCTGCTGCTGGGGCTCGAAGAGGCAGAGCAGATCGAGGCGGCCGGCGAGGAAGAGAACGAGCAGGCTGCTGCCACGGAACGTCTGGCAAGGACTACCAAGCGTCGGGCCAACCGTGGCTCGCTGCCGGCACACCTTCCTCGCGTGGAGAAGGTCGTCGACATCGAGGACCATGCCTGCCCGTGCTGCCGCAGTGGCCTGCATCGGATCGGCGAAGACGTGAGCGAGCGGCTCGATATCGTGCCGGCGCAGCTGCGTGTGATCGTGGTGCGTCGGCCCAAATATGCCTGTCGCGCTTGTGAGGACGTTGTCGTTCAGGCTCCGGCGCCCGCCCGGCTGATCGAAGGCGGGCTGCCGACCGAGGCGACGGTCGCCCAGGTGCTGGTCTCCAAATATGCCGATCATCTGCCGCTCTATCGTCAGGCGCAGATCTACGCCCGGCAGGGCATCAATCTCGATCGCTCGACACTCGCCGACTGGGTCGGCCGTGCCGCCTGGCATCTGCGTCCGGTGCACGAGCGGCTGCTTGGAAAGCTGAGGTCCTCACCAAAACTCTTCGCCGATGAGACGACAGCGCCGGTGCTCGACCCCGGCCGCGGCAAGACGAAGACGGGGCAACTCTGGGCCTATGCCCGCGATGACCGACCGTGGGAGGGGAGCGACCCGCCAGGCG
>NZ_VFVX01000086.1:0-1002 GCF_006442395.1 Mesorhizobium sp. B2-3-5
TGTTTCATCCCGACCTTTAATGGTGCATTATTTTCCCTGGAGTGGAAGGAGGCACTATGGGCCAGGTTCTGCATGGGCGCGCCACAACGACAGAGGCAATCCGTCGAGCAATACAAAATAGTCAAGAGAGCCTGAGGAAGCTGTCCAAGCGCTACGGGATCGACCCGAAGACGGTTGCCAAGTGGAAGGGGCGCACTTCGGTCGCCGACCTGCCGACTGGACCCAAAGACCCGAAGTCGACGGTGCTGACGATCGAGGAAGAGGCCGTTATCGTCGCTTTCCGCAAGTACACATTATTGCCGCTGGATGATTGTCTCTACGCGCTCCAGCCGACGATCCCGAACCTGACGCGCTCGTCATTGCATCGCTGCCTGCAGCGCCATGGCATTTCGAGGCTGCCCGAGGTTGAAGGCGACAAGCAGCCCAAGAAGAAGTTCAAGGCCTATCCGATCGGCTACTTCCATGTCGACATTGCCGAGGTGCAAACCGCCGAGGGCAAGCTGTATCTCTTCGTGGCCATCGATCGGACCAGCAAGTTCGCTTATGTCGAGCTGCACAAGCGGGCAACAAAAATGATCGCAGCCGACTTCCTGCGCCACCTCATCGAGGCGGTCCCCTACCAGATCCACACCATCCTCACCGACAACGGCATCCAGTTCAAAAACCGCGAGCAGGATCGCACCGCCATGGAGCACATTTTCGGGCGCACCTGCCGCGACAACGGCACCCAGCATCGCACGACCAAGGTGAAGCACCCCTGGACCAACGGCCAGGTCGAGAGAATGAACCGAACCATCAAGGAAGCCACCGTCAAGCGCTTCCACTACGACGACCATGACCAACTTCGCCAGCACCTTGCCGACTTCATGGCAGCCTACAATTTTGCCCGGCGACTGAAGACCCTCAAGGGCCTCACACCCTATGAGTTCATCTGCAATATCTGGACAAAAGAGCCTGAGCGCTTCAGACTCAATCCAATCCATCAAATGCCGGGACTAAACA
>NZ_VFVX01000009.1:0-225838 GCF_006442395.1 Mesorhizobium sp. B2-3-5
CCCCTACTCCCCTGTTCGTCACCTGGTGACGAAAACCGTCACCAGCGGCTTCTTGCCCCAGGCTTCGTTGGCCGCGCCACGCACCGCGCGCCGAACCGCCTCTTGCACCAGGTCGAGGTCCTTTCGGCGCTGACGAGGAATCGAATCCACCGCGCCGACGGCGGCATCGATCATCAGGTCCTCCAGCGTCTCGCCGCTGGCATCGGCCTCGGCGACGCCGATAGCGACCAAGTCGGGATCGCCGGCCAGCTCATATTTGTCGTCGAGCACGACATTGACCGCGACATGGCCGGCGAAGGACAATTTGCGCCGGTCGCGGATGCCCATTGCCTGGTCGGTGCCGATCAGATTGCCGTCCTTGTAGATACGGCCGAACGGCACCTGGTCGATGATGGTGGCGGGTCCCGGCGCGAGCCTCAGCATGTCGCCGTCGCGCACCTGCGCCACCTGGCCGATACCCGAGGTCGACATCAGCGAGCCCTGCGCCACCAGATGCGCCGCCTCGCCATGCACGGGAACGCCGATCTGCGGGCGCACCCATTCGTACATCTTGCGCAATTCGCTGCGACGGGGATGACCGGAGACATGCACCAGGGCGTCGCCGTCCTCGATGATCTTGATGCCGAGATCGATGAGGCGGTTCTTGATCTCGAGGATCGCCTTCTCGTTGCCGGGAATGGTGCGCGAGGAAAACACCACCGTGTCGCCCGCCGTCAGCGACACCGATTTCATCTCGTCACGCGAGAGTTTTGCAAGTGCTGCCAGCGGTTCGCCCTGGCTTCCGGTGCAGATGATCACCAGGTTTTCGCGCGGGATGAAGCCGAAATCCTCCTCGGCGATGAACTCCGGCAGGCCGTCCATGTAGCCGAGCTCGTCGGCCACATCGATGACGCGCTTCAGCGAACGGCCGAGCACCAGGCACTGCCGACCGGCATCGCGCGCCGCCCTGGCGATGGAAACGATGCGGCCGACATTGGAGGAAAACGTCGTGACGGCGACGCGGCCCTTGGCGGCCTGAATAACGCCCTTGAGGCCCTCGCCAACGGCGACTTCCGAAGGCGAATCGCCTTCCCGCAGCGCATTGGTCGAATCGCAGATCAGCGCCAGAACGCCCTTGTCGCCATAGGCGCGGAAGCGCGCCTCGTCGGTCTTGGGACCGATGGTCGGTTCTGGATCGATCTTCCAGTCGCCGGTGTGGATGACGGTACCCGCCGGCGACGTGATCGCCAGCGACATCGGCTCGGGAATGGAGTGCGCGACCGGAATGGCTTCGATCTCGAAGGGGCCGACGGTGAATTTCTCGCCGGCGCGGTAGATCGTCAGCGGGATCTTCGGCGCGCCCTGCTCGCCTTGCCGCTTGGCTTCCAGCAACCCGGCGCTGAACGGCGTCATCCATACCGGCGCCTTCAGCCTCGGCCAGATGTCCAGCAGAGCACCATAATGATCCTCATGCGCGTGAGTGATGACGATGCCACGCAGATTGGCGAGGTTCTCCTCGATGAAGCGCGTGTCGGGCAGGATCAGGTCGACGCCCGGATGCGCCGCGTCGGGAAAGGTAACGCCGACATCGATGACGATCCATTCGCGCGCGCTCGGCGGGCCGTAGCCGTAGAGGGCGAAGTTCATGCCGATCTCGCCGACGCCGCCGAGCGGCACGAAGACGAGTTCGGCGTTTTCCGCTTTCGCCATTATTTTTCCCTTCCTGGCCCTCAGGCCAAGCCGTTGAAGCAATTCCGGGAAAAGTGTGTAACGGCTTTCCGTCCGGAATTGCGCAAAAACAAATCACACCCGGGCGGATGCGACCGCGCCGAAATGCACATCGCCGGCGGCGATCGTCACAACAGTCCCCTCACCGTCGCGGATCACGAAACGGCAGTCCTCGTCAATGGTCTCGAACACGCCACGCACCACATTACCGTCAATTCTGACAGCAACCTCGCCGCCAAGTCCCGCCGCGCGCATCAGCCAACGCCGCCTGACGGCGGCAAGGCCGCGCCCTTCGTCCCACAGCCGTGCATTCTCGCTCCAGGCATCCGACAGCGCCAGGAACAGCGTTTCCGCGTCGCAAGTCGCGCCGAGCGCGTGCAGCGATGTCGCCGGATAAGGCACGTCCTCGGGGTGCGCCACGACATTGACGCCGATGCCAACCGCAACCGCGAAGCGGCCGCCGTCCAGAACCGCCGATTCCAGCAGGATGCCGGCGAGCTTGGCGCCGGAGGCAAGCACGTCGTTTGGCCATTTCAACTCGAAACGGTTTTGTCCCTGGCTCGCGCCATCGAGTCCGACGGCGATGCGGCCCTTGGGCACCACCGCGTCGAGCGCATCGGCAAGCGAGAGGCCGGCAACGAAACCCAGCGTCGCGGCAAGGCGGAGTTCACCACCGGTGATGACGAGCAAGGTCGCCGCCAGATTGCCTTCGGGCGACACCCAGGCGCGGCCGCGCCTGCCGCGCCCGCTTTCCTGCTTCTTGGAAACCACCCATAATCTGCCCGGGTCGCCTGCCCGGGCATGATCGAGCGCCACTGTGTTGGTGGAACCGACGCTGTCATGCGCCTCGAGCCGGAACCCTTCCGACACAGAGGTTGGAGCCAGCCGAAATGCCATACTAGTGGTCCGTTTCTAACATTCGCATCCCGTTTCAGCAGCGCAGTGAGCGAATGTCAGAATCAAAGGACCACCAGCCAAATATGAGTTTCCAGCGGAGTTTTCAAATTTGACATTCGCACACCACTTGGCGCGCCCCGAGTGCGGACGTCAAACTTAGTCACCAGCTAGAAGAAGGTCTTGGCGGCGGCTTCGGCGTAGGTTCCGATCGGGCCGCCGATCAGCACATAGAACAGCACGAAGGCGCCGGAGACGCCGAGCACGAGGCGCAATTCGCTGGCCATCGGCACGAAACCGCCAACCGGCTCATCAAACCACATGATCTTGATGATACGCAGATAATAGTAGGCGCCCACCACCGAGGCCAGAACGCCGATGATGGCCAGCGCGTAGAGGCCGGCGTTGATGGCGGCGAGGAAGACATACCACTTCCCCCAGAAGCCCGCGAGCGGCGGAATGCCGGCCAGCGAGAACATCAGGATGGTGAGGATCGTCGCCATGATCGGATTGGTCGAGGCGAGGCCCGCCAGATCGCTGATCTGCTCGACATTGCCTTCCTTGCGCCGCATGGCGAGGATGAAGGCAAAGGTGCCGAGCGTCATCACCAGGTAGATCAGCATATAGATGGCGACGCCGCGCACGCCAGCCTGGCTGTTGGCGGCAAGGCCGACCAGCGCGTAGCCCATATGGCCGATCGAGGAATAGGCCATCAGCCGCTTGATGTTGGTTTGGCCGATAGCCGCAAAGGCACCGAGCGCCATGGAGGCGATCGAGATGAAGACGATGATCTGCTGCCAGTCGGATGCGATCGGCTTGAACGCGCCCATGGTGACGCGCACGATCAGCGCCATCGCCGCCATCTTCGGCGCTGCCGCCAGGAAGGCGGTCACCGGCGTCGGCGCGCCTTCATAGACGTCGGGCGTCCACATGTGGAACGGCACCGCCGAGATCTTGAAGGCAAGGCCGGCCAGCACGAAGACCAGGCCGAAAACGAGGCCAAGCTGACGCTCGCCGCCGCCGAGTGCGGTGGCGATCTCGTGGAAGCCAGTGTTGCCGGTGTAGCCGTAGACCAGGCTGATGCCATAGAGCAGCATGCCGGACGACAGCGCGCCAAGGACGAAATACTTCAGGCCGGCCTCGGTCGAACGCAGATTGTCGCGGTTGATCGCCGCCAGCACGTAGATCGCCAGCGACTGCAGTTCGAGGCCGAGATAGAGCCCGATCATCCCGTTGGCCGAGATCATCAGCATCATGCCGAGCGTGCACAGCAGGATCAGCACCGGATATTCGAACTTGTCGAAACGTTCCGCCTTGGCAAAGCGCATCGACATGACCAGCGTCACCGCAGAGCCGACCAGGGCCAGCACCTTCATGAAGCGGGCGAAGGAATCCTGGACGAAGGCGTTGCCATAGGCATTGCCCTGTCCCGTGGAAAAGATCAGCCAGGCGCCTGATATGACCAGTACGGCGACCCCAAGGCCAGTCACCGTATTGGCGGTGTTGGAACGGGAATAGGCTCCGACTATCAGCAGCGCGAGCGCACCGATGGCAAGGATCAGCTCGGGCGTCGAGAGCGACAGGCTGGAGAGAAGGTCCGGCGTCATGATTCGCAAAACCCTTGAGTTAATTCGCCGCCGCGGTCTGCGCGGCGCCGATGGATGCGGTGACATTGGTGACGAGCGACTTGACCGATTGGGCCGTCGCGTCGAAGACGGGAGCGGGATAGACGCCGAAGAAGATGACCAGCACGACCAGCGGGTAGATGATGGCCTTTTCGCGCGCCGACAGATCGAGCAGCCCCTTCAGGCTGTCCTTGGTCAGCGCGCCGAAGATCACCCGGCGGTAAAGCCAGAGCGCGTAAGCCGCCGACAGGATGACGCCCGTGGCGGCGAAGAACGCCACCCAGGTGTTGACGCGGAACACGCCGAGCATGGTCAGGAACTCGCCGACGAAGCCGCTGGTGCCGGGCAGCCCCACATTGGCCATGGTAAAGACCATGAACACGGTGGCGTACTTGGGCATGTTGTTGACCAGCCCGCCATAGGCGGCGATCTCACGCGTGTGCATGCGGTCATAGATAACGCCGACGCACAGGAACAGGGCGCCCGAGACGAGGCCGTGGCTGAGCATCTGGAAGATCGCGCCCTGCACGCCTTCCTGGTTCAGCGCGAAGATGCCCATGGTGACGAAGCCCATATGGGCGACCGACGAATAGGCGATCAGCTTCTTCATGTCCTCCTGCATCAACGCCACCAGCGAGGTGTAGATGATGGCAACGACGGACAGCGTGAACACCAGCGGCGCGAACATTTCGGACGCCAGCGGGAACATCGGCAGCGAGAAACGCAGGAAGCCGTACCCGCCCATCTTCAAGAGGATGGCGGCCAGGATCACCGAGCCGGCCGTCGGCGCCTCGACGTGCGCGTCCGGCAACCAGGTGTGCACGGGCCACATCGGCATCTTCACCGCGAAGGACGCGAAGAAGGCGAGCCACAGCCATGTCTGCATATTGGCCGGGAAACTATGCGTCAGAAGCGTCGGAATGTCGGTCGTGCCGGACTGGTAGAACATCGCCATGATGGCGAGCAGCATCAGCACGGAGCCGGCGAGCGTATAGAGGAAGAACTTGAACGAGGCATAGACGCGCCGCTTGCCGCCCCACACGCCGATGATGATGAACATCGGGATCAGGCCGGCTTCGAAGAAGACGTAGAACAGCACGATATCCAGCGCGCAGAACACGCCGATCATCAGCGTCTCCAGCAGCAGGAAGGCGATCATGTAGGCCTTGACGCGCTTCTCGATCGCGTCCCACGACGCCAGGATGCAGAGCGGCATCAGGAAGGTCGTCAGGATGACGAACAGCATGGAAATGCCGTCGACGCCCATATGGTAGGAGATTCCGGAGTCGAGCCAGGCCGCCTTCTCGACGAACTGGAAGCCGGCTTGCGAATTGTCGAAGCCGGTCCAGATGAACAGCGAGATGATGAACGTGAACGCCGTGGTCAACAGCGCGATGGCGCGGATGTTGCGGCGTGCGTTTTCGCTGTCATCGTTGATGAACAGGATCAGCAGCACACCAACCAGCGGCAGGAAGGTGACCAGCGAGAGGATTGGCCAGGCGGTCATCAGAGCATCATCCAGGTGACGAGTGCGGCAACGCCGATCAGCATGGCGAAGGCATAGTGGTAGAGATAGCCGGTCTGCAGCTTGACGACGCGGTTGGTGACATCGACGACCCGCGCCGAAATGCCGTCAGGCCCGAGGCCGTCAATGACGGTCCCGTCACCGGTCTTCCACAGGAAATGGCCGAGACGCTTGGCGGGCCGCACGAACAGGAAGTCGTAGAGCTCGTCGAAATACCACTTGTTGAGCAGGAAGGCGTAGAGCAAGCGATGGTTGGCGGCGACGCTCGGGGGCAATTCCGGCGAGCGGATGTAAAACTTCCACGCCACCGCCAGGCCGATCAGCATGGCGATGAAGGGCGACAGTTCGACCCACAGCGGCAATTCGTGGATCTCGTGCAGGATGTGGTTGTCCGGCAGCGTGAACAGCGACGCCTTCCAGAACTCGGCATAGCCCTCGCCGATGAACGCGCCGTGGAAGATGATGCCGGCGAACAGCGCGCCAGCCGCCAGGATGAACAGCGGCACCAGCATGACCGGCGGCGATTCATGGACGTGGTGCATCACCTCATGGCTTGCCCGCGGCTTGCCGTGGAAGGTCATGAAGATCAGCCGCCAGGAGTAGAAGGAGGTGAAGCAGGCGGCGATGACCAGGAGCACGAAGGCAAGGCCCGCGACCGAATTATGGCCGGCGAAGGACGCTTCGACGATAGCGTCCTTGGAGAAGAAGCCGGCGGTACCGATGACGGTCACCGGAATGCCGACACCGGTCAGCGCCAGCGTGCCGACCACCATCATCCAGTAGGTGGTCGGGATCAGCTTTCTCAGGCCGCCCATCTTGCGCATATCCTGCTCGTCGGAGACGGCATGGATGACCGAACCCGAGCCGAGGAACAGCAAAGCCTTGAAGAAGGCATGCGTGAACAGATGGAAGATCGCAGCCCCATAGGCGCCGACGCCCAGCGCCACGAACATGTAGCCGAGCTGCGAGCAGGTCGAATAGGCGATGACGCGTTTGATGTCGTTCTGCACCAGACCGACGGTCGCCGCGAAGAAAGCGGTGAAGGCGCCGATGAAGGTCACCACCGTCAGCGCCGAATGCGACAGTTCGAACAGCGGCGAAAGCCGTGCCAGCATGAACACGCCGGCCGTCACCATGGTGGCGGCATGGATAAGCGCGGAGACCGGCGTCGGGCCTTCCATGGCGTCCGGCAGCCAGGTGTGAAGCGGCACCTGCGCCGACTTGCCCATGGCGCCCATGAAGAGCAGCAGGCAGACGACGGTCATCGCCGTCTGCTTGTCCAGCGCATGGCCAAGGAAGGTCAGCACGGCGGCGCCCTGTGGCGCGCCTTCAGCCGGAATGAATGTCGCCGCATTGGCGAAGATGGTGCCGAGATTGACCGAGCCGAACAGCACGAACACGCCGAAGATGCCGAGCGCGAAGCCGAAATCGCCGACGCGGTTGACGACGAAAGCCTTGATGGCCGCGGCATTGGCCGAGGGCTTCTTGTACCAGAAGCCGATCAGCAGATAGGACGCGAGGCCCACCCCTTCCCAGCCGAAGAACATCTGCACGAGGTTGTCGGCGGTCACGAGCATCAGCATGGCGAAGGTGAACAGCGACAGATAGGCGAAGAAGCGCGGCCTATCCGGATCGTGATGCATGTAGCCGATCGAATAGATGTGAACCAGCGCCGAGACGGTGTTGACCACCACCAGCATCACCACGGTGAGCGTGTCGATCCGGAGCGCCCAGGACGCCTCCAGCCCGCCGGACTGGATCCAGCGCAGCACCGGCACGGTGAACACCTCGCCATGGCCGAAGCCGACGGTGAAGAAGGCAACCCACGACAGGACGGCTGATATCACCAGGAAGCCCGAGGTGATGTATTCCGATGCCTTGGCGCCGAGCGAATTGCCGAACAGGCCGACGATCAGGAAGCCGAGCAGCGGAAGGAAGACGATCGCTTGATACATGATAGTCCCGTCAACCCTTCATCATGTTCACGTCCTCGACCGCGATCGAGCCGCGGTTGCGGAAGAAGACGACGAGAATGGCAAGTCCGATGGCCGCCTCGGCGGCAGCGACCGTCAGCACGAACAGCGCGAACACCTGGCCGACCAGATCGCCAAGTGCGGCCGAAAAGGCGACGAAGTTGATGTTGACCGCAAGCAGGATCAGTTCGACCGACATCAGGATGACGATGACGTTCTTGCGGTTCAGGAAGATGCCGAACACGCCGAGCGTGAACAGGATCGCCGATACGGTCAGATAATGTGCGATGCCGACGACCATCTCAGACTCCTTCGCCCGACTTGACCTTGCGGATTTCCATGCCGGTCGCCGCGGTGCGGCCGACCTGGGCTGCGATCGACTGCCGCTTAATCCCTTCCTTGTGGCGCAGCGTCAGCACGATGGCGCCGATCATGGCGACCAGCAGGATGAGGCCCGAAACCTGGAAGTAATAGAGGTAGTCGGTGTAGAGGATGTCGCCCAGCGCTGCCGTGTTCGAGCGGGTGGCGAGATCCGGAATGGGCTTCGAGACCGCCGTGGCGAGTTGCGGCGCGAATGTATAGCCGCCCAGCACCACGATCAGTTCCGCCGCCAGGATCAGCCCGACCAGCGCACCGATCGGTGCGTATTGCAGGGCGCCTTCCTTCATCTCGGCGAAGTCGACGTCAAGCATCATGACGACGAACAGGAACAGCACCATGACCGCGCCGACATAGACGACGAGCAGGATCATGGCCAGGAATTCGGCGCCGGTCAGCATGAAGAGGCCGGCGGCGTTGAAGAAGGTCAGGATCAGGAACAGCACCGAATGCACGGGGTTGCGCGACGAAATGACCATGAACGCCGATGCCACCGCGACAAAGGCGAAGAGGTAGAAAAAGGCCGCCTCTAATCCACTCAGCATGGGGTTCCCCCAGGTTCCTAATTCCGATTCCGTCCCGACTCCGGTCCGAATTCGCGTGTTCCTTAGACGGGCGACGTTGCGCCGTCCACTTTCTTGTTCCTTCTCCCCGTTTACGGGGAGAAGGTGGCCCAAAGGGCCGGATGAGGGCAGCGCAAAGATTGGCGACCTTGGCGCCGCCCCTCATCCGCCTGCCGGCATTTCTCCCCGTAAACGGGGAGAAGGACGCCAATCACCGATAGGGCGCGTCCAGCGAGATGTTGCGCGCCAGCTCGCGCTCCCACCGGTCGCCATTCGCCAACAGCCTGTCCTTGTCGTAGTAGAGCTCTTCGCGCGTTTCCGTCGCGAATTCGAAATTCGGCCCCTCGACAATGGCGTCGACCGGGCAGGCTTCCTGGCAGAAGCCGCAATAGATGCACTTCACCATGTCGATGTCGTAGCGCACCGTGCGGCGCGTGCCGTCATTGCGGCGCGGACCGGCCTCGATGGTGATGGCCTGAGCCGGGCAGATCGCCTCGCACAATTTACAGGCGATGCAGCGTTCCTCGCCGTTGGGATAGCGGCGCAGCGCATGCTCGCCGCGGAAGCGCGGGCTCACCGGCCCCTTCTCGTGCGGATAGTTGATCGTCTCCTTCGGCGCGAAGAACTGGCGCATCGACAGGAAGAAGGCGCTGACGAAATCCTGCAGCAGCAGCGATTTTGCGGCCTGAGCTAGCGCGTTCATTGGCCACTCCCATACAGGTTTATTGCAATGAAATAGCCGGCACATCCAAACAGGATGGGCGTCACGACACGAAACACAAATACTATCGGCTTTACAGCGTCCGCGCTTAGTTGCTTCAAAATACGAGGCAGCAGAACCAGATACTCGAACAACGCGATAAGAAGGCCGACAATTGCTCCCAAAAAGCCGACAGACAAATTACTCATCACGCAAACCCCGTGATCTTGAGGAAGGCGGCGGTGGCGACCACCATGAACAGCGAGATCGGCAGGAACACCTTCCAGCCAAGCCGCATCAACTGGTCGTAGCGGTAGCGCGGCACGAAGGCTTTCACCATCGAAATGCCGAAGAACACGAAGCAGACCTTCAGCACGAACCAGATGACGCCCGGCACCCAGGTGAAGGGCGCGAAGTTGAAGGGGGGCAACCAGCCGCCAAGGAACAGGATGGTGGCCAGCGCGCACATCAGCACGATGGCGACGTATTCACCGAGGAAGAAGAGCAGGAACGGCGTCGACGAATATTCGACCATGTGGCCGGCGACCAGTTCCGATTCGGCTTCCACCAGATCGAAAGGCGGCCGGTTCGTCTCGGCCAGGGCCGAGATGAAGAAGATGATGAACATCGGGAACAGTGCCAGCCAGTTCCAGTCGAGGAACGTGTTGGGCAGGCCAAGCCGCGTGCCGAGTCCACCCTGCTGCGACAGCACGATATCGCTGAGGTTGAGCGAGCCGGCGGTGAGCAGCACGGTGACGATGACGAAGCCGATCGAGACTTCGTAGGACACCATCTGCGCTGCCGAACGCAGCGCGCCGAGGAACGGATATTTCGAGTTGGAGGCCCAGCCGCCCATGATCACGCCATAGACTTCGAGCGAGGAGATGGCGAAGACATAGAGGATGCCGACATTGACGTTGGCGATCGCCCAGCCCTGGTTGACCGGAATGACCGCCCAGGCCGAGATCGCCAGCACCGCCGACACAAGCGGCGCCAGCAGGAAGACGCCCTTGTTGGCGCCCGACGGGATCACCGGCTCCTTGAAGACGAATTTCAGCAAGTCGGCGAAGGCCTGCAGCGTACCGAACGGGCCGACCACGTTCGGACCGCGGCGCAGCTGTACCGCCGCCCAGATCTTGCGATCGGCATAGAGGATGTAGGCGACAAAGATCAGCAGCACCACGATCAGCACGACCGATTTCAACAGGATCAGCAGCGCCGGCAGCACGTAGAAGGAGAAGAAAGTGTCCATGCTTATTCCGCCGCCTGCTTGAAGCCGCTCTTGGCCAGTGCCGAGCATTCCGCCATCACGGCCGATGCCCGCGCGATCGGGTTGGTCAAATAGAAATCCTTCACCGGCGAGGTGAAGGTGCCCTTGTTCAGCCGCCCGCCGAGTTTCGCCGCGCTGGCGATATCCGCGGCGCTGCCGGCCGCGATCTGGTCGATGCGGGCAAGATGCGGGTACTCGCCGTAGAGCTTGTGGCGCAGTTGCGGCAGCGAATCGAACGGCAGCTTCTTGCCCAGCACATCCGACAGCGCCCGCAAAATGGCCCAGTCCTCGCGGGCATCGCCCGGCGCGAAGCCGGCGCGGTTGGTCTGCTGCACGCGCCCTTCGGTGTTGACGTAGGTGCCGGACTTTTCCGTGTAGGCGGCCGCCGGCAGGATGACATTGGCGCGGTGCGCGCCGGCATCGCCATGGGTGCCGATATAGACGACGAAGGCGCCGCCTGTCTTGCCCATGTCGATCTCGTCGGCACCGAGCAGGAACAGCACGTCCGTTTCACCCAGCATGCCGGCGACGTTCTTGCCGCCCTCGCCCGGCACGAAGCCGAGATCGAGGCCGCCGACACGTCCGGCCGCGTTGTGCAGAACGGCAAAGCCGTTCCAGTCAGCGCGGGCGGCGTTGACGGCAGCGGCAAGCCTTGCCGCCTGGCCGAGCACGGCCGCGCCGTCGGCGCGCGCCAACGCGCCCTGGCCGACGATGATCAGCGGATGCGTCGCCTTCTTCAGCGTCTGGAAGAACTTGCCATTGCCGTCGGCCAAATCCTTCAGCGAGTCCGGCCCGGCGCCCAGCAGTTCATAGTCATAGCGCGTGTCGCCGATCTCGCCGATGACGCCGACCGGCAGATCGCCGATCCGCCAGCGCTTGCGGATGCGGGCGTTGAGCACCGAGGCTTCGAAGCGCGGATTGGCGCCAATGATCAGCACCGCATCGGCCTGCTCGATACCCTCGATGGTCGGGTTGAAGATGTAGCTGGCGCGTCCGAGCGCCGGATCGAGCGCGGCACCGTCCTGACGGCAGTCGACATTCTTCGAACCGAGCGAGGCCATCAAGAGCTTCAGCGCGTAGATTTCCTCGACCGCGGCGAGATCGCCAGCAATGGCGCCGATCTTGTCGGGTGATGTCTTCGACGCCGCGTCCTTGATCGCGGCGAACGCTTCGGCCCAACTTGCCGGAACCAGCTTGCCGTCCTTGCGCACATAGGGCCGGTCGAGGCGCTGCGTGCGCAATCCGTCCCAGATGAAGCGAGTCTTGTCGGAGATCCACTCCTCGTTCACCTGCTCGTTGACGCGCGGCAGGATGCGCATCACTTCGCGGCCCCGGCTATCGATGCGGATCGCCGAGCCGACCGCGTCCATCACGTCGATGGATTCGGTCTTGGTCAGTTCCCACGGCCGTGCCTGGAAGGCGAACGGCTTGGACGTCAGCGCGCCGACCGGGCAAAGATCGATGACGTTACCCTGCAGCTCCGAGGTCATCGCCTGTTCGAGATAGGTGGTGATCTCGGCGTCCTCGCCACGGCCGATCAGGCCGAGTTCGGAAATGCCGGCGACTTCGGTGGTGAAGCGGACACAGCGCGTGCAGTGGATGCAGCGGTTCATCACCGTCTTGACCAGCGGCCCGATATACTTGTCTTCGACCGCGCGCTTGTTTTCGTGATAGCGCGAGGAATCGACGCCGAAGGCCATCGCCTGGTCCTGCAGGTCGCACTCGCCGCCCTGGTCGCAGATCGGGCAATCCAGCGGATGGTTGATCAGCAGGAATTCCATCACGCCTTCCCGGGCCTTCTTGACCATCGGCGTGTTGGTGAAGATTTCCGGCGGCTCGCCGTTGGGACCGGGGCGCAGGTCGCGCACGCCCATGGCGCAGGAAGCCTGTGGCTTGGGCGGCCCGCCCTTCACCTCGATCAGGCACATGCGGCAATTGCCGGCGATCGACAGCCGCTCGTGGAAGCAGAAGCGCGGCACTTCCGCACCCGCGTCCTCGGCCGCCTGCAGCAGCGTGTAATGGTCGGGTACAGTAATTTCTTTCCCGTCGACCTTGAGCTTTGCCATTCGTCTCAAACCCCTGCGGATTTCCCGCAATCTCATTTCCCGGGCGCGACAGATGCAGCGCCCGACATTTCATTCACGTCTTCGCGGCCAATGCCGCCGCCTGGGCAGTCCAGTCGTCGCGGCCGATGCGGCCCTTGAACGACAGATAGTCGTCGACCCAGGCGATCTCTTGCGGCGACCACGCGGCGATCTGGGCGAACGTCCAGATACCGAGACCGTTCAGCACCCTCTCCAGCTTCGGGCCAATACCCGATATCGCCTTCAGATCCGAAGGCTTCGCCGGTCTGTCGATGGCCTTGGGCTGGCGGAAATCCTCCGGCAGCAGCACATCGGCGGCCTCGCCCGCTGCCGGACCGGCATCAGCCACCGGCGCCGTGGTGGCGGCTTCCTTGGCGGCGATGTCCGTGACTTCCTGCGCGAAGGACTGCGCCTCGGCAATCAGGCTCTTCGCCGTCACGCGCGCCTTGGTGGACGACGAGTTCGCGTCCTCGAATTGCTCGATGCGCGCCTCGAAATCCTCGATCAACGGCTGCATAAGGCGCTGGGATGCCTCGGCGGCTCCCGAAAGCGCGCCCATCCAGACGCCGAACGCATGGTTGGCGAACCCGATGCCAAGCGCCGACATCGCCGCCGCGCCCGCGACAGGGTGCGCGAGAAGGTTGACGGCGCTGGCCATCTCCTGCGGCATCATCCTGGTCAGGTCCTGGTTCATTTTCTCGAGCTGGTCCAAATTGGGCATCAATGAGTAGGGTGTCGAATACGGCGCCATAGAAATTCTCCTGGTCGTTTCTTCGTTTGCCCCGCCCCGTTATTCCCGCAGTCGCAAATTCTTCTATTCCGCCGCCACCATCACCGGTTCGGCCCGGTGCGCGTTGCGCGAAAACTCGTCGATGCGCCGCTCCACCTCGCCGCGGAAATGCCGCATCAGACCCTGGATCGGCCACGCCGCCGCATCGCCCAGCGCGCAGATCGTGTGACCCTCGACCTGCTTGGTGACATCCAGCAGCATGTCGATCTCGCGCTTGTGCGCCTCGCCGCGCACCAGGCGCTCCATCACCCGCCACATCCAGCCGGTGCCTTCGCGGCATGGCGTGCACTGGCCGCAGCTCTCATGCTTGTAGAAGTAGGACAGCCGCGCGATCGCCTTCACGATATCGGTCGACTTGTCCATGACGATGACGGCCGCCGTGCCAAGGCCAGATTTGAGATCGCGCAGCGCGTCGAAATCCATCGGCGTGTCGATGATCTGCTCGGCCGGCACCAGCGGCACCGAGGCGCCGCCCGGAATGACGGCAAGCAGATTGTCCCAGCCGCCGCGAATACCGCCGCAATGCGTCTCGATCAGTTCACGGAACGGGATCGACATCGCCTCTTCGACGGTGCACGGATTGTTGACGTGGCCGGAGACGCAGAACAGCTTGGTGCCGACATTGTTCGGCCGGCCGAAGGACGAGAACCATGCCGCGCCACGGCGCAGGATGGTCGGCGCCACCGCGATCGATTCGACATTGTTGACGGTGGTCGGGCAGCCATAGAGGCCGACATTGGCCGGGAATGGCGGCTTCAGCCTGGGCTGGCCCTTCTTGCCTTCGAGGCTTTCCAGAAGCGCCGTTTCCTCGCCGCAGATATAGGCGCCGGCGCCGTGATGCATATAGACGTCGAAATCATAGCCGGACGTGTTGCCCTTGCCGATCAGCTTGGCTTCATAGGCCTCGTCGATGGCGCGCTGCAGCGCCTCGCGCTCGCGGATGAACTCGCCGCGCACATAGATGTAGGCGGCTATCGCGCCCATGGCGAAGCCGGCGAGCAACGCGCCCTCGACCAGCGTGTGCGGGTCATTGCGCAGGATGTCGCGGTCCTTGCAGGTACCGGGCTCTGATTCGTCGGCATTGATGACCAGATAGCTCGGACGGCCGTCGCTCTGCTTGGGCATGAACGACCATTTGAGGCCCGTCGGGAAACCGGCGCCGCCACGGCCGCGCAGGCCCGACGCCTTCATCTCGTTGACGATCCAGTCGCGCCCCTTGGCGACAATGCCGGGGGTGTTGTCCCAGGCGCCGCGCGCCATCGCACCAGCCAGCGACTTGTCGAAGAGGCCATAGATGTTTGTGAAGATGCGATCTTTGTCCTGAAGCATTGTTCGTTCCTCAGACCGGCTTCTTGCCGAAGACGCGGATGTATTCGGCGATGCCGCCCTTGGCGAGCGCCTTGGCCTGCTTGACCCAGTCGTCCCGGTCGATGCGGCCCTGGAAGGAGAGATAGCCGTCCACCCACTCGCGCTCGGCCTTCTGCCACGAAGCGACCTGCGCGAAGGTGTAGATGCCCAGCGAATGCAGGATGCCCTCGATCTTCGGCCCGACGCCCGAGATCAGCTTGAGATCGTCGACCGAAGCCGGGCGCTCGATTCCGGCCGGACGGTTCTTGTCTTCGAGCGAGGGCTTTGCCGTCTTGGCGGCAGGCTGCTTGGCTTCCGGCGACTTGAAAGCGCCGGCCGGTTCGGACTTGGGCTTCGGCCCGCTGCGCGGCTTCGAAACCGCCTCGACTTCCGGGGCAGCTTGATTGGCGTTAGCGGCGGAGTGGCGCGGCGGTCTGACGCTTGCCGCCTTCTCCTCGGCCAGCGCGACCTTGACCGGCGACGGTGTCGTCATCGCCGGGCTCGTTTCCAGCGCATCGGTCTTCGGCTTGCTGGACTTCGATGGCCCGACCGGAGCCGTCGGTGCCGGAGCAGCAGGCGGCTGCGAGACAACGGCCGCAGGCGCGCTCGCTGGAACGGCCGCAGCCTTGGCTGCTTTCGCCGCCGCCCTGGCGTCCCTGTCCCGGGTCGATTTCAGGATCGCTTTCTCGCTTGTCAGCGTCGTCAGGCCCGAGGCCGGTTCCGAGCCTGTGCGGCCGTTCTGCGGTCCCGGCGGCACCGAAGCCCCCTTGCCCGCATCATAGAGATCGATGATCTCGGCCAGCCGTTCGGGCGTCAGGTCCTCGAAGGTATCCTTGAAGATCATGACCATTGGCGCGTTGACGCAGGCGCCAAGGCACTCGACCTCCTCCCACGAAAGCGTACCCTTGTCGTTGGTGTGGAACTGGTCGTGGTGGATTTTCGAGCGGCACACTTCCATCAGCGCTTCCGAACCGCGCAGCATGCAAGGTGTGGTGCCGCAGACCTGGATATGCGCGCGCGTGCCGACTGGACTAAGCTGGTACTGCGTGTAGAAGGTCGCGACCTCGAGCCCGCGGATACGGGGCATTTCAAGCATATCGCAGATGCTCTCGATCGCCGCCTTGGTGACCCAGCCTTCCTGTTCCTGCGCCAGCATCAGAAGCGGGATGATCGCCGACTGCTCGCGGCCCTTCGGATACTTCTTGATCCATTGCTTCGCCGCTGCCGCGTTCGCCCTGTTGAAGGCGAAGGATGCTGGCTGGACGTTGGCTTCTGCGAGACGGCGGACTGACATTTAGCGATCGACCTCACCAAACACGATGTCGAGGGAGCCGAGGACGGCGGTGACGTCGGCCAGCATGTGGCCGCGGCACAGGAAATCCATGGCCTGAAGATGCGCGAAGCCGGGGGCGCGCAGCTTGCAGCGGTAGGGCTTGTTGGTGCCGTCGGAAACCAGATAGACACCGAACTCGCCCTTCGGCGCCTCGACGGCGGCATAGACCTCGCCGGCCGGCACCCGGTAACCCTCGGTATAGAGTTTGAAGTGATGGATCAGCGCTTCCATCGAGCGCTTCATCGCCGCGCGCTTCGGCGGCACCACCTTGCCGTCGAGGTTCGACACCGGACCGGCGCTCTCCTTGCCGAGCAGCAGATCGACGCACTGGCGCATGATCCGGGCCGACTGGCGCATCTCTTCCATGCGCACGAGGTAGCGGTCGAAACAGTCGCCGTTCTTGCCGATCGGAATGTCGAAATCCATTTCCGAATAGCATTCATAGGGCTGCGATTTGCGCAGATCCCACGCCGCGCCCGAACCGCGCACCATCACGCCCGAAAAGCCCCAGGCCCAGGCGTCGGCCAGCGAAACCGTACCGATATCGACATTGCGCTGCTTGAAGATGCGGTTGCCGGTGAGCAGTGCATCAAGGTCGTCGATCGACTTCAGGAACGGATCGATCCACTTGCCGATATCCTCGACCAGCTTCTGCGGCAGGTCCTGATGGACGCCGCCGGGACGGAAATAGGCCGCATGCATCCGCGAGCCGGAAGCCCGCTCATAGAATACCATCAGCTTTTCACGCTCGACGAAACCCCACAGCGGCGGCGTCAGAGCGCCGACGTCCATCGCCTGCGTCGTCACATTGAGGATGTGCGACATGATGCGGCCGATTTCGCAATAGAGCACGCGGATCAGCTGGCCACGCTTCGGCACGTCGATGCCGAGCAGGCGCTCGGCGGCAAGCGCGAAGGCATGCTCCTGGTTCATCGGCGCGCAATAATCCAGCCGGTCGAGATAGGGCACCGCCTGCAGGTAGGTCTTGGCCTCGATCAGCTTCTCGGTGCCGCGGTGCAGCAACCCGATATGCGGATCGACGCGATCGACCACTTCCCCGTCAAGCTCCAGCACGAGGCGCAAAACGCCGTGTGCGGCCGGATGCTGCGGGCCGAAGTTGATGTTGAAATTGCGGACGGAGGTTTCAGCCATTCTGGCGCCTCTGGCGACGAGTCAGTAGTGAGTAGTGAGTAGTGACCATCAATCTCAATGCCTACTTCATTCCGCCTGCTTGGCCTGCACTGTGCGAATGAGAGATCTCGTCATCTTTCCAATCTCTTCGCATCGCAGCAGCAGTTCAATCTCGTTGTCTTTTTCTAACAAGCCAACCCGGCCTGCCAGCAATATGTGCGTTTCCAGTTCCTTCAACGAACCCTGCGCCATGCGCAAAAATTGAACGAACGAACCTCTGTTTTCCCGACCGTAGCCCTCTGCGATGTTGGCCGCGATCGAAACCGCCGATCGGCGCATCTGCGAGGTCATGCCGTAGATCTCCTCCTTCGGAAACTCTCTGGTGAAGCGATAACAGTCTTCTGCGAGTGCCATCGCCGATTGCCACACCTTCAAGTCGCGATAAGATTCGATCCGTTGCTCCAATTCTTCCCCACCGACTACTGACTACTTCCCTACTCACTGCTTCGCTTTTTCGTCCCCGGGCAGCACATAATCGGTGCCTTCCCAAGGGGACAAAAAATCGAAATTGCGGAATTCTTGCTTGAGCTCGACCGGCTCGTAGATGACGCGCTTGGCCTCGTCGTCGTAGCGAACCTCGACAAAGCCGGTCAGCGGGAAATCCTTGCGCAGCGGATGGCCTTCGAAACCATAGTCGGTCAGCAGGCGGCGCAGGTCCGGATGGCCCGAGAACAGCACGCCATAGAGATCGTAGGTCTCGCGCTCGAACCAGTCGGCGCCGGGATAGACGCCGGTGATCGACGGCACCATCGTCTCCTCGTCGGCCTGCACCTTGACGCGGATGCGCACATTCTGTTTCGGCGACAGCAGATGGTAGACGACGTCGAAGCGTTTGGCTCGCGACGGATAGTCGGCGCCACAGACATCGATGATCGAGATGAACTGGCAGCGCGCATCGTCACGCAGGAAAGTCATCACGTCGACCAGGTCGCGAGGTTCGACATGGATGGTGAGTTCGCCATAGGCGAACACCGCGTCCGAGATCCGTCCGCTCAGTTTCTCGCCGAGATAGCTCGACAGTTCGCTCAGTGATGCGGCCATGGATTTACCGTTCGATCGTGCCGGTGCGGCGGATTTTCTTCTGCAGGAGAAGAATGCCGTAGAGCAGTGCTTCGGCGCTCGGCGGGCAGCCGGGCACATAGATGTCGACCGGCACGACGCGGTCGCAGCCACGCACCACCGAATAGGAATAGTGATAATAGCCGCCGCCATTGGCGCACGAGCCCATCGAGATGACGTAGCGCGGCTCCGGCATCTGGTCGTAGACCTTGCGCAGCGCCGGCGCCATCTTGTTGGTCAGCGTGCCGGCGACGATCATGATGTCGGACTGGCGCGGAGACGCGCGCGGCGCCACGCCGAACCGCTCCGAGTCATAGCGCGGCATCGAGGTGTGGATCATCTCGACCGCGCAGCAGGCGAGGCCGAAGGTCATGAACATCAGCGAGCCGCTGCGCGCCCAGGTGATCAGCGCCTCTGTCGAGGTGACCAGAAAACCCTTGTCGGCGAGCTCATTGTTGATTTCGAGGAAAAAGGGATCGTCCTCTCCCACCGGCCTGCCGGTGTTGGGATCGATGATGCCCTTGGGCTTCGGCGCGACGAGGGTGCCTGAACTGTCGTTCAATCCCATTCCAGCGCTCCTTTTTTCCATTCATAGGCAAAGCCGATGGTCAGCACTGCCAAAAACACCATCATCGACCAGAAGCCGAGCATGCCGATCTTCGAGAACGACACCGCCCAGGGAAACAGGAAGGCCACTTCCAGGTCGAAGATGATGAACAGGATCGACACCAGGTAGAAACGGATGTCGAATTTCATGCGGGCGTCGTCGAACGAGTTGAAACCGCACTCGTAGGCGGAAAGCTTTTCAGGATCGGGGTTGCGGTAGGCCACCAGGAACGGTGCGGCCAGCAGCGCCAGGCCGACGACCAATGCCACGCCGATGAACAGGACGATGGGCAGGTACGAACTGAGAAGTGCGTTCATGCAGCGGCTTTCCGTTGGCGCCAATCCACTTTTGTTACAGCACCGGACCTTAATGCGGAAGCGTGACAGTTTAACCGCTGAACCGTTTTAAGAGGGGCCCATGCTGCAACGCGGCGAGGGTTAGCGCAGCACTTCCAGCGAAGCAAGTCAAACCTTGTTCAAAACGCCGACCTGGACGGCATTACAGGAGAAACTGGTCCGATGCGCTCCTGTTTGATTTCCTTCGCGTTCTACTCCACTTTTATCTCCTGACATGGTTGCCGCCAAAACCCTGCTAGCATGGGCTGGAATCACCGGTCTGAACCGCCATAAATCGCCCTCAGAGTGACACCTGCATGAAGGAAAAGATCTCGCTTGCCGCCGCTCGGCGCGTTGCACTCGCCGCCCAGGGGTTTCTCGATCCTCGCCCGAATGGCACGCCAGACCGCCGCCACTTCGCCCGGGTTCTTTCCCGCACCGGCCTGCTGCAGATCGATTCCGTCAGCGCGGTGGTGCGCGCGCACTATATGCCGCTCTATTCGCGGCTTGGCCCCTACCCGCTCGCGCTCCTCGACAATGCCGCCGTGACGCGCAAGCGCATGGTGTTCGAATACTGGGCGCATGAAGCCTCGTTCCTGCCGGTCGAGACATACCCCTTGATGCGCTGGCGCATGCAGCGCGCCGAGCAAGGCGACGAAATGTATCTGGGCCTCGCCAAATGGGGCCGCGAGCACGCCGCCTACATCGAAGAGATCTATCGGGAAGTCGCCGATCGCGGCCCGATCGCCGCCTCGGCGCTTGAAGGCCAGAAAGGTTCCGGCGGCTGGTGGGGCTGGAGCCATGCCAAGCATGCCTTCGAATGGCTGTTCTGGGCCGGCCGCATCACCACCGCGCACCGCCGCGGCTTCGAGCGCTTCTATGACCTGCCCGAACGCGTGCTGCCGCAGGCGATCCTCGATTTGCCGGTGCCCGCTGCCGAGGACGCGCATCGCGAATTGCTGCGCATTTCAGCCCGCGCCCATGGGGTGGCTACAGCCGGGGACCTGCGCGACTATTTCCGTCTGTCGCCCGCCGACATGAAAGGCCGGCTGGAGGAACTGGCCGAGTTGGGCGAGTTGCTGCCGGTGCGTGTCGAGGGCTGGAACAAGCCGGCTTACCTCTATAAGGACGCCCGTTTGCCCCGCAAGATCGAAGCGCGCGCCTTGCTGGCGCCTTTCGACCCCGTCGTCTTCGAACGCTCGCGCACCGAGCGGCTATTCGATTTCCATTACCGCATCGAAATCTACACCCCTGCCGAAAAACGCCAGTACGGCTACTATGTCCTGCCCTTCCTGCTTGGCGACAGGATCGTCGCTCGCGTCGACCTGAGAGCCGACCGGCCGGCAAGCGTGCTGCGCGTCCACGCGGCCTACGCCGAGCCCGGAGCGCCGCCTGAAACAGCCGCCCAGCTCTTCGACGAATTGAAACAGATGCAAGGCTGGCTCGAGCTTGAACGAATGGAAGTGACGCCTGCCGGCGATCTAGGCCCGGCGCTGGCCGACATCGCCATGTCGTAGCCGCGCGTTGACACCGCTGCCTGCAAAAGCCTAAATCCCGTCCAGACGGTCCCCTGCCCGCAACGGCTGGGGCTAAGAGGGAATGCGGTGCGGGATTTCGGTCTCAAATCCGCGGCTGTCCCCGCAACTGTAAGCGAAGAGCCAAGGCCGAAAGCCACTGGGAGTTCCCGGGAAGGCGGCTAACCAAGGCGATGACCCGCGAGCCAGGAGACCTGCCGTCTGCGACAGAAGAATCCGATCGCCCGGCGGGTTTCCGGGCAAGGAGCCCGGTTTTTGGACCATAACGGCAGTTTTTCGGCTGGTGCAGCGGATATATCTTCCGCCAATGGCGACGCCTTGTCCGACGTCACCGTCATCGTCTGCGCGTCCTGCCGCGACGAAACCGGCTCCGACGCCCATCCCCGCGCCGGCGAATCGCTGGCGCAGGACACGCGCCGCGCGGCAGCATCCGAGAACGTCCGCGTCCGCACGGTCGAATGTCTCGGCAATTGCAAACGCCGGCTCAGCGCCGCGATCCTGCGCGACGGCTGCTGGAGCTATGTCTTCGGCGACCTGACCACGAGCAGCGGCGCCGACCTCGTTACCGGCGCCAGACTCTTCGCCACCTCGAGCGACGGCCTCATCCCTTGGCGCGGCCGCCCTGATTCCCTGAAGCGCGGCCTCGTTGCCCGCATCCCTCCCCTAGACCTGCTGAAAGACTGACCATGACCGCTTCCGTCTCCCGCGTTCCCTGCACCGTCGTCACCGGCTTTCTCGGTGCCGGCAAGACGACACTGGTCCGCCATCTCCTGGAAAACGCCGGCGGCAAGCGCATCGCGATTATCGTCAACGAGTTCGGCGACATCGGCATTGACGGCGAGATCCTCAAGGGCTGCGGCATCGACACTTGCCCGGAGGAAAACATCGTCGAACTGGCCAATGGCTGCATCTGTTGCACCGTGGCCGACGATTTCGTACCGGCACTCGACCAGATCCTGTCACTGACGCCGAGGGTCGACCATATCCTGATCGAAACCTCCGGCCTCGCTTTGCCGAAGCCGCTGGTCCAGGCCTTCCAGTGGCCGACGGTGAAGAGCCGCGTGACCGTCGACGGCGTGATCGCCGTGGTCGACGGCCCCGCACTGGCCGAAGGCCGCGTCGCCAACGACATGGACGCCCTGCAGGCCCAACGCGCCGGGGATGACAGCCTCGACCATGACGACCCGGTCGAGGAAGTGTTCGAGGACCAGATCGCCTGCGCCGACCTGATCATCCTGTCGAAGAGTGACCTGATGGACGCCGCCGGTTCGGCCCGCGCCAACGCCATCGTCAACGAACACTCCGCCCGGGCCGTCAAGATCGTGCCGACGTCCCACGGCAAGGTCGATCCCTCCGTACTGCTCGGGCTCGGCCTCGCCGTAGAGGACGACATCGAGAACCGCAAGTCCCATCACGACGGCGCATTCGACCACGAGCATGACGACTTCGACACCTTCATTGTCGACATCCCCTCGATCGCCAATCCGGACGAACTGGCAAAACGCGTCGCTGCCGCCGCCGAACAGGAAAACGTGCTGCGCGTGAAAGGCTTCGTAGAGGTCGGCGGCAAGCCGATGCGGCTTTTGCTGCAGGCCGTCGGCCCGCGCGTCAACCATTACTATGACCGCGCCTGGACCGCCGAGGACGACCGCCGCTCGCGTCTCGTCGTCATCGGCCTCAAGGGGCTGAACCGCCCTGCGATCGAGCGTATACTCGCCGGCTGATTTTCAGGCACGGGCCGCGATGCACATCCTCACCACGACATCCGCCTCGCTCGACGATCTCGCCGAGCCGGTCGATCTGCGGCAGACGCCGGCGGATATCGTGGCCCTGTCCTTCACCGACAGCGACCTCGCCGGCCTCGCCGCCGCGTGGAAGGCGGATGCCGGCCGCCTGCCCTCGATGCGGCTGGCCGCGCTGCGTGACCTGCGCCACCCCATGTCCGTCGACCTCTGGATCGACAGCGTCGCCCGCCACGCCAGGATCATCCTGGTGCGCATCCTCGGCGGCTACGACTGGTGGCGCTATGGCTGCGACCAGCTTGCCGCGACCGCCCGCGAGCGCGGCATAAAACTGGCGCTGCTGCCCGGTGAAAGCCACGACGAGGATCTCCGGCTGATCGAAGCCTCGACGCTGCCGCGCGCGGAACTGGACGCGCTGCTCGGCTATTTCCGCGAGGGCGGCCCGGCCAATATGTGCGCGCTGGTGCGGAGGTTGGCAGGGCTGGCAGGACAGGATGAAGCAGCAGCCGCGCCGGTAACCGTGCCCAAAGCGGGTTACTACGAGCCAGGACGTGGCGTCGTCGAGTGCGGCGTCCCCCTCCCCCTCGAGGGGAGGGTCCGGCCGCAGGCCGGGGGTGGGGTCGCCGGTGAAATGCGCCGACTTCGAGAAACACCGTATCCAGTCGCACCGACCCCACCCGGCCCTGCGGGCCACCCTCCCCTCGAGGGGGAGGGAAAGATCGTGCCCATCCTCTTCTACCGCTCGATGCTGCTGGCCGCCGATGTCGCGCCAATCGATGCGCTTTTCGACGCCTTGCAGCAGCGCGGCATCACCCCTGTACCGATCTTCGTCTCCAGCCTGAAGGACCCAGCATCCTTCGCGTTCGTCGAAAACGCCCTCGCCACGCTGAAACCGGCTGCCATCATCACCGCGACCGCTTTCGCGTCTGGCGCGGAACCTGGTGTCGAAACCCTGTTCGATCGAGCCGGCGTCCCTGTGTTCCAGGTCATCGTCGCCAGCACGCGCCGCGACGTTTGGGAAAATAACCAGCGCGGCCTGGCACCCGCCGACCTCGCCATGCATGTCGTTCTGCCCGAACTCGACGGCCGCATCCTCGCCGGCGCCATTTCCTTCAAGGACGAAAGCGATGTCGATCCCGCACTTGGCCACCGCGCCTTCGCCAACCGGCCGGAGCCGGACCGCGTGGCCCAGGTTGCCGATCGTGTAGCAGCTTTTGTCCGCCTGCAGGAGACATCTCGCGCCCAGCGCAAGCTCGCCATCCTGATCCCGGATTACCCGAGCGCCCCCGGCCGCACCGGCTATGCCGTCGGCCTCGACGTACCGTCAAGCGTGCTGGCCATGCTGCATGACCTCAGCGAACAGGGCTATGCCGTTGACGGGATTCCGCGAACGCCGCGGGAACTGCTGGATTTGCTGGAGCATAGCAACGACGGATTGGCCCTACAGGAGTATTTGGGCTTCTCGAAGGAGTTGCCGAGAGCTGTGATTGCCGCAGTAGAAGCAGCATGGGGAAAACCAGAAGATGAGGCAGGTTTATGCGAGGCACCCCCCTCTGTCCTGCCGGACATCTCCCCCGCAAGGGGGGAGATTGGCAGCTCGGATGCCGGCGCTGTTCCTGCGAGGCCAATAGCTGGCGAGAGCTTCGATGAAAGCTCGATCTCCCCCCTTGCGGGGGAGATGTCCGGCAGGACAGAGGGGGGTGGGCCGGAACACCAGCGTCCGAGATTTTTCCCCTTCCGCGCCGCCACCTTCGGCAACATCACCGTAGCGCTCGCCCCGGATCGCGGCCGCTCCGCCGACCGCCGCGCCGATTACCACGACCCCACGCTCCCCCCGCGCCATGCCCTACTCGCCTTCGGTCTGTGGCTCCGGAAATCGCTGGGCGTCAACGCCCTCATCCACGTCGGTGCCCACGGCACGCTGGAATGGCTGCCGGGCAAGACGGTTGCGCTGTCGCAAAACTGCTTCCCCGAGATCGTCGCCGGACCCCTGCCTGTCATCTATCCCTTCATCGTCTCCAATCCCGGCGAGGCGGCACAAGCCAAGCGGCGCATCGCCGCCGTCACGCTCGGCCATCTGCCGCCGCCGCTGACCGGCGCTGGCCTCGACCAAGACCAGCATCGGCTCGAACGCCTGGTCGACGAATATGCCCAGGCCGATGGGCTCGACCGGCGGCGCCGCGACCAGCTGGCGAAGCTGATCGTCGACACCGCGCAACAGAACGGCCTCGCCTCCGAAGCAGGCGTTGCGAGGACCGACGCGCCTGATGAGGCTTTGCGCCGTATCGATGCGTGGCTCTGCGACCTCAAGGATTTCTCCATCAAGGACGGGCTGCACATCTACGGTCGCGCCTCCGACGACGAACCCGATGCCATGCGCCGCCAGAGCGCGAACGCCGAAAAGGCCGCGCTGCTTGCCGCGCTCGATGGCCGTCACGTCAAGGCCGGCCCGGCCGGCGCACCCGCGCGAGGCCGCTCCGATGTGCTGCCCACCGGCCGCAACCTGTTCACGTCGGATCCCCGCACCATGCCGACGCCGACCGCCTACGACATCGGCAAGGCGGCGGCAGAGGAGGTCGTGCGCGCCTACTTGCAGTCGCATGGAGACTGGCCACGCTCGCTGGTGATCGACCTCTGGGGCTCGGCGTCGCTGCGCACCGGCGGCGAGGAGATCGCGCAGGGCCTGGCGCTGATGGGCTGCCGGCCGCAATGGAACACCGCCACCGGCCGCATCACCGGCATCGAGGTGCTGCCGCCGGCCACGCTTGGCCGCCCCCGCGTCGATGTCACCTGGCGGATATCAGGCCTGTTCCGCGACATGTTCCCGACGCAGATCGCGCTCATCGATGCCGCCGCCGGCGCCGTCGCCGCCCGCGACGAGGACGATTCGGAAAACCCGCTCGCCGCGAAGACCCGCGCTGACGGCAAGATCAGCCCCCGCATCTTCGGCACCTCGCCAGGCACTTACGGCGCCGGCGTCGAGGAGCTGTTGTCGAACGGCGACTGGGGCGCGCGCGAAGAGATCGGGCGTGCCTATCTCGATGCCACCTCGCACGCCTATGGCGGTGCCGGGGGTGAAGGCATCTCCGCACCCGGCGCTTTCGAGGGACGCATCGCCGAGGCCGATCTTCTCGTCCACACCGGCGACGATCCCGGCCGCGACATTCTCGAAGGATCAGCCGATGTCGCCTTCATCGGCGGCTTTTCGGCCGCGCTTGCGGCCCTCGGCCGGAATGCCGACGTCATCGTGCTCGACACGACAGATCCGCAAAAGCCAAAGCCGCGCTCTGTCGGTGAGGCCGTATCGCGGGTGGTGCGCGCCCGTGCGGTCAATTCACGCTTTATCGCTGGTCAGATGCGCCACGGCCCGCGCGGCGCATCGGAATTCGCCGAAACGGTCGACCGGCTGGTCGGCTTCGCCGAGACCACCCATGCTATTTCAGGCGCGCTGATCGAGGCCGTGCACGATGCCTATGTTGGCGATCCCGAAGTTCGCGCCTTCATCCTGCGCGAAAATCCCGCCGCCGCGAAAGTCATCGCCGAACGCTTCCTGTCGGCGCGCCGGCGCGGTCTCTGGCATCCCTTGCGCAATTCGATCGACGACGACCTCGCCGCGCTGATTGCCGAGGCCGAGGCGCTTGGGGTGGCGGCATGAACGCCTTTTCGCGCCGCGGCGCCTGCCCGGCCCTGTCCGCGCCGATGCAGACCGGGGACGGGCTATTGGTGCGGCTCAACCCGGTCGCTGGAGGATTGTCGCCGAAGCTGTTGATCGAGATCGCAGAATCCGCCCTGCGGCACGGCAACGGCATCATGGAGGTGACGGCACGCGGCAGCTTGCAGATACGTGGGCTGACAACGGAAAGCGCACGGTCGCTGGCGGCGGAAGTCGACGCGCTGGGCATCGCGGTGCGTACCGGCGTGCCGGTCGAGACCGGGCCGCTGGCGGGCATCGATCCCCGGGAAATCGCCGACCCGCGACCGGTGGCTGAGCGGATCAGGGTGGCTATTGAAGAGGCTGATCTGACGGCAAGGCTTGGCCCGAAGGTTTCGGTTATCGTGGACGGCGGCGGGCAATTGGCGATGGATTCGGTGACGGCCGATATCAGGGTGGTTGCTGTTCAGATGGGTGACGAAGTTCAGTGGCAGCTGTTGATTGCCGGAGACGGAAGGCAAGCGAAGCCGGTCGGCAGGGTCGATGAGGACGCAGCGTGCGACATCGCTGTTCGTGCACTCAGGATGGTTGCCGAGAAAGGTCGAGAAGCTCATGCGAGAGATTTGTCGGAGAGGCAATTGGCATCTCTCGCAGGCTGGCACTCCGTCGCGCCCCCCTCTGTCCTGCCGGACATCTCCCCCACAAGGGGGGAGATTGCGCCCTCATCTCTGCTTTCGCCAACCGCCAACGTCCAGCCAAGCTCCAACGTGGAGGAAGAAGCGCCGTCGGCCGAACTGCTGATCTCCCCCCTAGTGGGGGAGATGTCCGGCAGGACAGAGGGGGGCGCCGTAGGGCGCCCTCGCACGCCGATTGGCCTTTTCGACCTAAGCCACGGCCACACCGTCGGCATCGGCCTCCCCTATGGCAGCATGCCGGCCCAAAAGCTGATCGAACTCGCCAGCCAAGCAGCGAACCTCGGCGCGACCGAAATCCGCCTCGCCCCAGGCCGTGCCTTGCTCTTCCTCGGTCAGCCAGCACATACCAACCAACCTCTCCAGGACGCCGCCGCCGCCCTCGGCTTCGTCACCTCGCCCGCCGACCCCCGCACCCGCATCGCCGCCTGCCCCGGGACGCCGGCCTGCGCCTCCGGTCGGATCCCGACACGCGACATCGCCGAAACGATTGCCGCCGGGAATGCCGACATTCCAGACTTCACGCTGCACATTTCCGGCTGTGCCAAGGGCTGCGCGCACCCCGGTCCGGCGACACTAACAATTGTCGGCGACGAAAACGGAGCCGGACTTGTCGTGAACGCGACGGCAAAGGCTCTTCCTGCCGGCTACAGGCCGGGCTATGACGCCGCGCGCGGCATGAGCCGCGTCGCGGCGGTGATCCGCAGCGCACGATATCAAGGCGAAACCGCCGCCGCTTGCCTGACAAGGCTGGGGCCGGCCGGCATCGCAGAGGCTTACCGACAGGAATAAGCATGGCCGCCTACGACTACATCCACGACGGCACGGCGATCTACGAGCGCTCCTTCGCCATCATCCGCGCCGAGGCCGATCTGTCACGCTTTTCGGAAGTCGAGGCCGATGTCGCCATCCGCATGATCCATGCCTGCGGACAAGTCGAAGCCGCCAGTCAATTTGTCTTCTCCAGCGATTTTGTTGCCGCCGCGCGCAAGGCACTTGCCGCCGGCGCACCGATCTTCTGCGACGCGGAAATGGTCTCGCATGGCGTCACCCGTGCCCGGCTGCCGGCCGGCAACGAGGTGATCTGCACCTTGCGCGACCCGCGCACGCATGAAATCGCCAGGGAGATCGGCAACACCCGCTCGGCCGCGGCGATCGACCTGTGGGGCGAGCGCATGGCCGGCGCGGTGGTCGCCATCGGCAACGCGCCGACAGCGCTTTTCTACCTGCTGGAAAAACTGCGTGACGGCGCGCCGAAGCCGGCGGCCATCATCGGCATGCCGGTCGGCTTCGTCGGTGCCGCCGAATCGAAGGACGCGCTGGCCGAAAATTCCTATGGCGTGCCCTATGCCATCGTGCGCGGCAGGCTTGGCGGCAGCGCGATGACCGCCGCCGCCCTCAATTCGCTGGCGAGGCCGGGCCTGTGAACGCCCCCGTCAAGGAAGGATCGGCAAAAGGCCGACTCGTCGGCGTCGGCACCGGTCCCGGCGACCCCGAACTGTTGACGCTGAAGGCCGCGCGCGCCTTGGCGGAAGCCGATGTGGTGGCGTATTTCGCCAAGCGCGGCAACAACAGCAATGCGCGCGCCATCGTCGAAACGCGCTTCCGGCCCGATATGCTGGAGTTGCCGCTGCTTTATCCCGTGACCACCGAAATCGACAAGGATCACGACGACTACCGCTCGCAGATCACCGGCTTCTACGAGGAATCGGCCGAGAAGGTCGCGGAACATCTCGGGGCTGGCAGGATCGTGGCTGTGCTGTCCGAAGGCGATCCGCTGTTCTACGGCTCCTACATGCATCTGCATGTCAGGCTGGCGCATCGTTTCCCTACCGAGATTATTCCCGGCATCACCGCCATGTCAGGCTGCTGGTCGGCGACCGGCCTGCCGATCGTCCAGGGGGACGATGTTCTGACCGTGCTGCCCGGCACAATGAGCGAGTTCGAGCTGACGCGCCGCCTAGCCGACACCGATGCCGCCGTCATCATGAAGGTCGGCCGCAACCTGCCCAAGATAAGGCGGGCGCTGGAGGCGACAGGAAAGCTGACGCGCGCCGTCTATGTCGAACGCGCTACCATGGCCGGCAGTATCTCGATGCGGCTGGCCGACAAGCCGGATGACAAGGCGCCCTACTTCGCCATCGTGTTGGTCGCCGGCTGGTCCGGCCGGCCCGGCGCCCTGGGAGCACAGGCATGAGCGGCCGCCTCACCGTCATTGGCCTCGGCCCCGGCAATGCTGATCAGGTCACGCCGGAAGCCCGCCGCGCCGTGGCGGAAGCGAAATTCTTCTATGGCTACAAGCCCTATCTCGACCGGCTTGACCTACGCCCGGACCAGACCCGCGTCGCCTCCGACAATCGCGAGGAACTCGCCCGCTCCAAGGATGCGCTGGTCAAAGCCGCCGAGGGCCATGACGTCGCCGTCGTTTCCGGCGGCGATCCCGGCGTCTTCGCCATGGCGGCCGCCGTCTGCGAGGCGATCGAGGCCGGCCCGGCCGAATGGCGCGCGGTCGATCTTTCCGTCGTGCCCGGCATTACAGCCATGCTCGCGGTCGCCGCCCGCATCGGCGCCCCGCTCGGCCATGATTTCTGCGCCATCTCGCTGTCCGACAATCTGAAGCCATGGGAGCTGATAGAGCTTCGTCTTCTGGCGGCGGCGGGCGCGGGCTTCGTCATCGCGCTCTACAATCCAATCAGCAAGGCGCGCCCCTGGCAGCTTGGCCGCGCCTTCGAATGCCTGAGCGCGATCCTGCCCGGCACCACCCCGGTGATCTTCGGGCGCGCCGCTGGCCGCCCGGACGAACGCATCGAGGTTTTCCTGCTGGCCAACGTCGACGCGCAAAAGGCCGACATGGCGACCTGCATCATCATCGGTTCACCGGAAACCCGGATCATCAAGCGCGGCGACAAGCCGGCGTTGGTCTACACGCCGCGTTCGGCCGCTGGCTCGACGAAATGATCCACCATCGCGCCCAGGGCTTCGACGGTTTCAGCCGAAAGCACTTCCGGCAGCGCTGGCCTGCGGACCATGATCACCTCGATGCCGAGCGCCCGCGCGGCGGCAATCTTGCCGTAAGTGGCCACGCCGCCGCTGTTCTTGGAAACGACAATCTCGATGCGCTGTTCGCTGAGCAGAGCGCGCTCGTCCGGCTCACCGAACGGACCGCGCGCCAGCAGATAATCAGCATCGGGCACGGCCAGTTTCGGCTCAATCGGATCGACGCTGCGGATGAGATAATGATGCTGGGCGGCCGCTTCGAAGGCCGCAACCTCTTGCCGACCAAGCGCCAGGAAGACCCGGCGCGGCGTATCGCCAAGCGCCTGCACGGCAGCGCCGACCGCATCGACCTCAATCCAGCGGTCGCCTTCGACAGGCTTCCAACCCGGGCGGCGCAAGGCAAGGATCGGCACACGGCTCAGCCGCGCGGCCTGCGCCGCGTTGGCGGAGATTCGCGCCGCATAGGGATGCGTGGCGTCGATCAGCAGATCCGTACCCGTCTCCCTGATGTAGCTCGCCAACCCGTCGGCACCGCCAAATCCGCCGACCCGCACGGGAACGCCTTGGGCGACCGGGCTTTCGGTGCGGCCGGCCAGGGACAACGTGACCGAGGCGCGCATGGCCAACCTTCCCGCCAGTTGCCGGGCTTCGGTGGTGCCGCCAAGGATCAGGATCGTCTTCATAGGCACCCTACTGGACCACGTCGGCGCTGCCCCTCACCCTTACCCTCTCCCCGTAAGAACGGGGAGAGGCGGATCGCCAGCGTTGCCGCTAGTCCCTTCTCCCCGTCTCTATACGGGGAGAAGGTGCCGGCAGGCGGATGAGGGGCAGCGCTGGCATGTCAAACAACAAGCAGCCAACACTCCAATGGCTCACGATCATCGGCATCGGCGAGGACGGTCTAGCCGGTCTCGGCGACGAGGCCAAGCAGCAGATTGCTGAAGCGGAAATCATCTTCGGCGGCAAGCGGCACCTGGCGCTGGTCGCCCCCTTCGCCAAGGGCGAGCCGCGCCGATGGCCGGTGCCTTTCGATGCGGGGATGGCTGACGTGCTGGCGCTGGCCGGCAGGCGTGTCTGCGTGCTCGCCTCTGGCGATCCGTTCTTCCACGGTGTCGGCGCCACGCTGGCCCGCAAAGTCAAGCTGCAGGAGATGCACGTCATTCCCGCGCCGTCGGCCGTTTCGCTGGCCGCCGCCCGGCTAGGCTGGGCGCTGCAGGATATCGAGACCGTTTCGCTGCATGGCCGGCCGCTCGACCTGATCCGGCCGCTGCTGCAGCCGAATGCGCGCATCCTGGCGCTGACATCCGATGGCGATGCGCTAGCGGCAATCGCCCGCCTGCTCACCGAACTCGACTTCGGTGCATCACGGCTTACCGTTCTGGAGGCGCTGGGCGGACCGAACGAGATCAAACGTTCGGCCCGCGCCGATGCCTTCGCCCTCGAAAACATCAATCCGCTCAACGTGCTGGCCATCGAAATTGATTCTAATCCGCAGGCCCGCGTGCTGCCGCTCACATCAGGCCTTGCCGATCACCTGTTCGATCATGACGGCCAGATCACCAAGCGCGAAATCCGCGCCGTCACCCTTTCGGCGCTGGCGCCAAGGCGCGGCGAATTGCTGTGGGATATCGGCGCCGGTTCCGGCTCTATCGGCATCGAATGGATGCTTGCCCACCCCGCGATGCGCGCCATCGCCATTGAAGCCGACGCGACCCGAGCCGCCCGCATCGGCCGCAACGCGGCGGCCTGCGGCGTTCCCGGCCTCGTCGTGGTGGAAGGCAGCGCGCCCAAGGCGCTGGCCAGGCTGGACACACCCGACGCGATCTTCATCGGCGGCGGCGGCAGCGACACCGGAGTGCTGAACGCCGCCATCAAGGCGCTGCGCGGCGGGGGCCGTCTGGTCGCCAATGCGGTAACGCTGGAGATGGAAGCCCTGCTTCTTGCCCAACACATCAAATTGGGTGGCGATCTCACCCGCATCGCCATTTCGCGCGCCTCGCCGGTCGGCTCGATGCAGGCCTGGCGGCCGGCGATGCCGGTTACGCAGTGGGCTTGGGTGAAGCCATGATGGGGAGCCGGGTGAAGCCATGATTGTCGCGGGGATCGGCAGCCGGAAAGGCGTGAGCGTTGAAGACGTGCTTGCCGCGATAGAAACCGCGCTCGAAGCGCATGGGCTGGCGATGTCGGCTCTTTCGGCACTGGCCACCGCCGCGCTCAAGAAGGATGAAGACGCGATCGCTGCCGCCGGTCGCACGCTGAATCTCCCGGTCATCATCGTCGATGACGCTGCCCTTCGGGCTGTATCGCCGGGAACGCTCAGCAATTCCAGCCTGTCGCAGGAATCGGCCGGCACGCCATCGGTTTCCGAAGCGTCGGCCCTTGCGGTTGCCGGCAAAGGCGCGACGCTGCTCGGCCCACGCACCGTGCTTGGCCCGGTCACCTGCGCCATCGCCATCAGCGGAGACGCGCCATGACCGTCCATTTCATCGGGGCCGGTCCCGGTGCGGCCGACCTCATCACGCTGCGTGGTGCGAGACTCCTGGCAAGCTGCCCGGTGTGCCTCCACGCCGGTTCGATCGTGGCACCCGAATTGCTGCAGCACTGCGCCCCGGGCACAAAACTGATCGACACCGCGCCGATGTCGCTCGACGAGATCGAGGCAGCCTATCTCGACGCCCACAAAGCCGGCCATGATGTCGCGAGGCTGCATTCGGGCGATCTGTCGGTATGGAGCGCGGTTGCCGAGCAGATCCGCCGGCTGGAAAAGCACGGCATCCCTTACACGCTGACGCCGGGCGTTCCTTCCTTCGCGGCCGCGGCCGCGGCCCTTCGCCGCGAGCTGACCATTCCCGAAGTCGCGCAGAGCCTGGTGCTGACCCGCGTCTCCGGCCGCGCCTCCAAAATGCCGCCCGGCGAAACATTGGCCGGCTTCGGCCGCACCGGCGCCACGCTGGCCATTCATCTTGCCATCCACGCCATCGACCGCGTCGTCGCCGAATTGACGCCGCACTATGGTGGTGATTGCCCGGTCGCGATCGTCTTTCGCGCCTCCTGGCCGGATGAGCGCGTGCTGACCGGTACGCTGGAGACGATCGAGGCAAGGCTCGCCGCCGATCCGATGGAGCGCACGGCGATCATCTTCGTCGGCCGCTCGCTGGCAGCGGAAGGCTTCGGCGAGAGTTCATTGTACGACGCCCATTACCAGCGGCGTTTTCGCGGACGGGACGGATTGTGAGCGGCAGCAACAGGAACAAGGGCGAAAACGCCACGCTCGCACAGGCGCTGGCGCGGCTGAACTTCAAGCCGCGTCCGCTTGAGCCGGGCCATGTCTGGCTGGCCGGCGCCGGTCCCGGCGACCCCGGCTGCCTGACGCTGGAAGTGCTGGCGGCATTGGCCGAAGCGGATGCGCTGGTCTACGACGCGTTGGTCTCGCCTGATGTCGTGGCTGTTGCCGGAAATGCCGAGCGTTTCTTTGCGGGCAAGCGCGGCGGCCAGCCCTCGATGAAACAGGACGACATCACCGCCCTGCTGGTGCGGCTGGCGCGTGAAGGCCGCCGCGTCGTCAGGCTGAAGGGCGGCGATCCCTATATTTTCGGCCGGGGCGGCGAAGAGGCTTTGGCGCTGGCCCGCGAAGGCATCCCGTTCCATGTGCTGCCGGGTCTGACATCAGGCCTCAGCGCGCTGGCCGCCACCGGCATTCCGGCCACCATGCGCGGTATCAACAAGGCGGTGATCCTGGCGACCGGCCACGCCGCCGGCACCGATGACGACATCGACTGGGCTGCAATTGCCCGCACCGGCCAGCCGGTCGTGGTCTATATGGGCATGGCCAATCTGCCGCTGATTACGGCAGCCCTGCTCGACGGCGGACTGGCGCCCTCGACGCCGGCGGCTGTGATCGTCGCCGCGACCACGCCAAAGGAACGGATCGTCGTCGCCACGCTCGCCACCATCGCCGAGGAAGCCGCCGCTGCCGGCCTGGCCTCGCCGGCGCTGATCGTCGTCGGCGGCATCGTCGCCATGCGCGCGGCACTGGCGGGCGGGACATGACGGCGCGCGCGATCATCATCGGCGCGCCGCGCTCCGGCTCGGGTAAGACCAGCGTCACCATCGGCATTCTGCGCGCGCTCGCCCGGCGCGGCCTGAAGGTGCGCGGCGCCAAATCCGGTCCCGACTATATCGATCCCGGCTTCCACACCGCCGCCACCGGTCTTTCCGGCGTCAATCTCGACAGCTGGGCGATGCCGCCCTCGCTGCTCAACGCGCTGGCCGCACAGGCAGCCGACGATGCCGATTTCGTCATCCTCGAAAGCGCCATGGGCCTGTTCGACGGCATTCCGGCCGCGCCGGGGCGCACCGGCTCGGCCGCCGATCTCGCCCGCCTCTACGGCCTGCCGGTGCTGCTGGTGCTCGATGTTTCTGGCCAGTCGACCACGGCGGCGGCCGTCGCCAAAGGGTTTGCCACTTACGACCCGGATGTGCGCATGGCCGGCGTCGTGCTCAACCGGCTGGGCAGCGAGCGCCACCGGCGGCTGTCCGGCGACGCGATCGAGGCAATCGGCCTGCCCGTGGTCGGCGCCATCCTGCGCGACCCCTCGCTCAATCTGCCCGAGCGCCATCTCGGCCTCGTCCAGGCCGGCGAATATGATGACCTGATGGCGCATCTGGACAGGCTGGCCGACATGGCTGAGAAGTCGCTCGATCTCGATGCCGTCATGGCGCTGGCAACGCCGCTGAATCCGGCAGTTGGCGATTTCGCCGACGCGCTGCAGCCGCCTGGCCAACGCATCGCGCTGGCCAAGGACGCCGCCTTCACTTTTCTTTACCCGCATGTCGCCGCCCATTGGCGCAAGGCCGGCGCGGAAATCGTACCCTTCTCGCCGCTCGCCGACGAAGCGCCGGGCGATGATTGCGATGTCTGCTGGTTGCCCGGCGGCTATCCCGAGCTTCACGCGGGGCGGCTCGCCGCCGCCGCGAATTTCCATGCCGGGATGGCGCGTTTCGCGGAGGCGAAGCCCGTCCATGGCGAGTGCGGTGGCTTCATGGTGCTTGGGGAAGCGCTGGAGGATGCCTCCGGCGAAACGCATCGCATGCTGGGCCTGCTTGGCCACGCCACCAGCTTTGCCAGGCGGAAGATGAACCTCGGCTATCGCGAGGCGCGGCTGCGTGCGGACTGTCCGCTGGGGCCGCAAGGCGCGCTGATCCGTGGCCACGAATTCCACTATGCCCAGATGACGGCCACCGGCAATGACGAACCGCTGGCCGACCTCGCCGATGGCCAGGGCAATCCGATCGGCGCTTCCGGCTACCGGCGCGGCCATGTCAGTGGCACCTTCTTCCATGCGATAGCGAGGGCTGGCGCGTGAAGCTTCCAAATATGACCCTTTCGCCCCGGCAGATTCTCGACGATGTCGCGCTCTGCCTGGTGTTTTTCACTCGCCTGCCCCTGCCCGTCCTAGACTTTCGCGGCCGTGGCCTCGCCGCCGCGATCTGGGCCGCACCGGTTGCCGGCGTCGTTGTCGGCCTGATCGGCGCCATTGTCTTTGCCACGGCGGAACGGTTTGGCCTTGCCATGGGGCCGGCGGCCGCCCTTGGCCTCGTCTCAACCGTCATCACCACAGGCTGCCTGCATGAAGACGGACTGTCGGATGTCGCCGACGGTTTCGGCGGCGGCAAGTCGCGTGGCCGCAAACTCGAGATCATGCGCGACAGCCGCATCGGCGCCTACGGTGCGGTGGCTCTGGCCCTGTCGCTGCTGACCCGCTGGAACGTGCTTTCGGAATTCGCCGACCCCACACAGGCGCTCTTTGCCCTTGTGGCTGCCCACGCCGCCTCGCGCGGCCTGCTTGGCGCCTTCATGCATCTCTTGCCGCCGGCTCGGTCCGACGGCCTGTCGGCCGGCGCTGGCCCTGTCTCGCTCGACACCGCCATTGCCGGCGCCGTGCTTGGCGCGATTCCCCTGCTCCTGCTCGGCCCCGGCGGCGCCATCGCCGCGCTGATCCTGCTTGGCCTGCTGTTTGCCGCGTTCCACGCCCTTTGCCTCAACCAGATCGGTGGCCAGACCGGCGACACGATCGGCGCCCTGCAACAGGTGAGCGAAATCGCGGTGCTGCTCGTCGCTTCCGTTGCCCTTTCCTGATTCTCTTTTGGAGACCTTGCCCCCATGCCCTTCAAATCCCTCGATGAATTGCGCGCGGCCTGCCTTGACCTGCCCGCCGGCAGCGAGATAGCCGCCAATGCCGTCGCCCGCCGCCAGGACACGCTCACCAAGCCGCAAGGCAGCCTCGGCCGGCTGGAGAGCCTTGCCGCATGGCTGGCGCGCTGGCAGGGCCGCGACATGCCGAAACTCGACCGGGTGAAGGTGTTCGTCTTCGCCGGCAACCACGGCGTCACCGCTCAAGGCGTCTCGGCCTATCCTTCGGAAGTCACCGTGCAGATGGTGGCGAATTTCGCCGGCGGCGGCGCCGCCATCAACCAGCTCGCCCGCGTCGCCGGCGCCGAACTCGACGTTATACCGCTCGATCTCGATCATCCCACCGGCGACTTCACGCAAGTGCCGGCAATGGACGAGAAAACATTCCTTGCCGCCGTCTCCGCCGGCTATGACGCGGTGACAAAAGACCTCGACCTCGTCTGCTTTGGCGAAATGGGCATCGGCAACACCACGCCGGCCGCCGCCATTTCGGCGGCGCTGTTCGGCGGTGGCGCGGAAAAATGGACCGGGCGCGGCACCGGCGTCGACGATGCCGGCCTGAAGCGCAAGGTGGTGGCCATCGAAGCCGGCCTGAAGCGCCACGCCGCCGCCCTCGCTGATCCGCTGGGCGTCGCCGCCGCCCTTGGCGGGCGCGAACTCGCCGCGATCTTTGGCGCCGCGCTGGCCGCACGGCATCTGGGCATACCCGTGCTGCTCGACGGCTTCGTCTGCACCGCCGCGGCCGCTCCGCTGGCAAGACTGCATCCGACCGGGCTCGCCCACACCATCGCCGCCCACGTCTCGGCCGAATCAGGCCACCGAGGCCTGCTCGAAGCGCTTGGCCTGCCGCCGCTGCTCGATCTCGGCATGCGGCTCGGCGAAGGCTCCGGCGCCTGCCTCGCCGTCAACATCGTCCGCTCGGCGCTGGAGTGCCATGCCAGGATGGCAAGCTTTGCCGAGGCTGGTGTTTCGGAGAAATAGGCTCAGGCGGGAAAGGCGGAATCGGCGCTAACGATGCCACGGAAAAGAGCATTGCTTTCCGATTCGGCCGGTTTCTAAGCCGCGTTTTTCAGCGCGGCTAGTTCGTCAGGGCGCAGCGTCAGCACCGATACGCCGGAAGCCGCAACGGCGACGGTGTGCTCGAACTGCGCGGAAAGCGACCCGTCTCTCGTCACGACAGTCCAGCCGTCAGCCTCGGTTCTGACAGTCCGCCGGCCTCGATTGAGCATCGGCTCGATCGTGAAGACCATGCCCTCGCGGAGGGCGAGGCCGGTTCCCGGCTTCCCGAAATGCAGAACCTGCGGTTCCTCATGCATCTCCGTGCCGATGCCGTGACCGCAATATTCATGCACCACGGAATAGCCATTTCGCTTGGCATGGCGTTCGATCGCCCAGCCGATGTCCCCGAGCCGCGCCCCCGGACGAACAGCCCGGATGCCCATCCACATGGCCTCGTAGGTGGTGTGGACCAGCCTCCTGGCGGCTGGAGTGACCTCGCCGACGAGATAGGTTTTGCTGGAATCGGCGATATAACCGTTCTTCTCCAGCGTGATATCGAAATTGACGATATCTCCGTCCCGAAGCACATCCGATTGCGATGGAATGCCGTGGCAGACCACATCGTTCACCGAAGAATTCAACACAAAACCATAGCCATATTGGCCCTTGCTCGCGGGTCGGGCCTGGAGATCGTGGACGATGAAGCGTTCGACCATGTCATTGATCTGAAGGGTCGACGCACCGGCAAGCGAGGCTCGATCCAGCAGACCGAAGACGGAGGCCAGCAGCCGGCCGGATTCGGCGAGCAGTGCCAGTTCCTGAGGCTGCTTCGTCATGCTTCGCTGAAAGCCAGTGATTGAGCCGAAACGCCGGCGGAACTGAGTTCGCGCTCGATGATCTCCGTGAAACTGAGCGTCGGATTGGTCTCGCACAGCATGCCGACCTTGATCCAGTAGGCGGCCTGCGCATTGATCGAACGATACGATACCTTGCTCGCCCTGCGCAGCTGATCGTGCAAGTCATCATCAATGTTCACGATGCCCATCGGGATCTCCATATACGGTTCGTATATGGAACATATACACCGAACATGAAAAAGCCAAGAGCACCGTCACAGCTACCCCGGTCGAGAGCGCGCCGCCTGACAGGAGGCGCGGCGACGCTGCGGGCAGCTTTTCATGGCCGCTACCGCCCCTGGCGCTCAATAGATTCTGACCCAGCCGACTTGAAAAAGAAGTGCCGTCGCTCGTCAAAGATCACGATCAGAGGCACGGCCCGAGACGCGCCAAACGTGTCTCGCTTTCAGGGTCTTTCCACCAAGTCTTTGAAGAATTTGGTGGGTGCGCACAGGATTGAACTGTGGACCCGCTGATTAAGAGTCAGCTGCTCTACCAACTGAGCTACGCACCCACTCGGCCGGCAAAAACCGGCGTTGGCGGGCATATAGCCGCCGACACCGATCCTGTCCAGCCCTGCCGGAATCATTTCCCGACAAATCGTACCAAGGGTCTCTCGAACCTTTGGCGAAGCCCGGCACATCACACGAAAAGCTTGCCTTCCGCCACCTTGACCGCGTTGCCGCCAATGCGCGCGGAGGCCAGTTTTCCGCCCTCCACGTTGAGTTCCAGGCGGATGCGCGACGGGCGGCCCATTTCCAGCCCCTGCTCGATCCACAGCCGCGAAACCCCGTCCGTCGGGCCGTCGAAATGCATGATGGCGCCGGCAAAGGCCGCCGCCGCCGAACCGGTAGCCGGGTCTTCATAGGAAGGCGTGCCGGGCACGATCATGCGGACATGGAACGCGCTTTCGTGATTCACGGTCTCGCGGCAGTAGACGTAGGGACTGGCGAAGGCCCATTCGCTCTTGCGCGGCGCCAGCTCCGACCAGGCCTGGTTGTCCAGCCTGATGCGGCCCGCCGCTTCGAGATTGGCAACCGGAATGGTCACATACGGCACACCGGCCGACCAGAACGCGACGCGGTGATTCTCGAAACCGATCTCATGTGGCGCCAGCCCGAGCGCGGCGCCGATCGCCTGCGGATCGGCGGACAGGTCCAGCGGTTCCGGCAGTTTGGCGAGATCGAACTCGGCGAAGGTGGCGCCATCATGCTTGCTGACGGCGCAGCGCACCGGTCCGATATTCTCTTCCAGCACGAAAATGCCGGCGCTGCCCTCCCCCTCCAATTCCGCCAGCGCGATGGCCGACCCGACAGTCGGATGGCCGGCGAACGGCATTTCATAGTCGGGCGTGAAGATGCGGACGCGGTTTCGGTGCTTGGGGTTGTCCGGCGGCAGCACGAAAACCGTTTCAGACAGATTGAACTCGCGGGCGATGGCCTGCATCGCGGCCGTGTCCAGCCCTTTGCAATCCAACACAACGGCCAGCGGGTTGCCGGCCAGCCGCTCGGTCGTAAACACGTCGTAAAGCAAGTAATTCCGGGTTTGCATTCCTGCCTCAATCCCAACATGGGCGAAATTTAATTTGATATTTGAACCATCAAGCCTGATCTGTGGACGGATAGGGACATCACGCATCATAGGGGTCCAGCGTGGACCAGATTGTCAATCTGCCAAAGACGGAATCGGATTCCGCCATCGAGACGGCGCTCGGTCTCGACAGACAAGGTCTGCGCAAGACGCGGCGGCGTGGCTGGCTCTATGCGTTGCTCACCCTGATCGTGCTTGCCGCCGGCCTTGGCCTGTATCAATGGTATGCCGGCACGCCTGCCAGGATCGACTACACCACCGTGCCAGCCGCAAAGGCCGACCTCACCGTCCAGGTGTCGGCAACGGGCAAGCTGCAGCCGCTCACTCAGGTCGACATTTCCAGCCAGCTCTCCGGCATCATACGCTCGGTTTCGGTCAACGAGAACCAGCAGGTGAAGAAGGGCGACGTGCTGGCCGCGCTCGACACCGCCAAGCTGCAGGTCCAGATCGAGCGGGCGCAGGCCTCGGCCAAGGCGGCGGCCGCCAATGTCGAGGATGCAAGGGTGACGCTGGCCGAGAACGAGAGCGCACTGGCGCGCGCGGCGGCCCTGACCAAGCGCGGCATGGCGACCGACCAGTCGCTGGAGGCGGCGACCGCGACGCGCGACCGTTCCAAGGCCACGCTCGACAGCGCCCAGGCCAATCTCGCCATCGCCAACGCGGATCTCAAATCGCAGCAGACCGATCTTGCCAACAGCACCATCTATGCGCCGATCGACGGCATCGTGCTGACGCGCTCGGTCGACCCGGGCCAGACGGTCGCCTCCTCGCTGCAGGCGCCGGTGCTGTTCATCATCGCGGCGGATCTGAGGAACATGGAATTGGTGGCGGCGGTCGACGAGGCCGATATCGGCGCGGTCAAGTCGGGCCAGCATGCCCGCTTCACCGTCGACGCCTTCCCGGACCGGCCATTCGATGCCGAGATCCGCGACATCTCCTATGCCTCGGTCACGACGGACGGCGTCGTCACCTACAATGCGCGGCTCGAGGTCGACAATAACGAGTTGCTGCTGCGCCCCGGCATGACCGCCACCGTTTCGGTGGTCACAAGGCAAGCCAAGGATGTGCTCACCGTACCCGCCAGCGCCTTCCGCTACCGCCCGGCGCAACAGGCCGCGCGTGGCTGGAGCCTCAGCGACCTGTTCACCGGCCGCATGGGGCGTCCCGGCGGCAATCGCCAGCGTCAGGCGGCAACGGCCCCCACCGACGGCTCGCGCACGCTTTATGTGCTGGAGAACGGCCGGCCGCATCCGGTCAACGTCAAGATCGGTTCGACCGATGGCGAACTGACCGAGATCACCTCGGGCCTTGAGGAAGGCGCACAGGTGATCACCGCTTCGCAGTTGCGGAGCTAAGCCGTGGCCGCGGGTGCGCCCCTCATCACCTTCGACAAGGTCTGGAAGAGCTATGGCCAGGGCGAGGCAAGGGTGCACGCACTGGCCGGCGTCGACCTGGCGATCCGGCGCGGTGAATTCGTCGCCATCATGGGTCCGTCCGGATCCGGCAAGTCGACGGCAATGAACATCATCGGCTGCCTCGACACGCCGACGGCCGGAACCTATTCCTTCATGGGCGTCGACGCCGGCCGGCTCGACCGCAACCGCCGCGCCATGTTGCGCAACCTCTATGTCGGTTTCGTCTTCCAGGGCTACAATCTCCTGGCGCGCACCACCGCGGCGGAGAATGTCGAACTGCCGCTGATCTATCGCGGCGTCGCCGCCCGCGAGCGCCGCGACCTTGCCATGCAGGCGCTGGCCCAGGTCGGCTTGGTCGGCCGCGAGCACCACACGTCGGCGGAACTCTCCGGCGGCCAGCAGCAGCGCGTGGCGATCGCGCGCGCCATCGTCACCAGGCCGACCCTTCTGGTCGCTGACGAGCCCACCGGCAACCTCGACACCGCCCGCACCCATGAGATCATGGAATTGCTGACGCAGCTGAACAAGGAGCTTGGCCTCACCATCACAATCGTCACCCACGAGGCCGATGTCGCCGAATACGCCGAACGCACAATCCGCTTCCTGGACGGTCACGTCGCCTCCGACACCATGAATCTGGAGACGGCCTAACTATGATCTGGGAAACCGTCCGCCTCTCGCTCCGCTCCATCCGCCGCAACGTGCTGCGCTCGTTCCTGACGCTGCTGGGCATCGTCATCGGCGTGGCCGCCGTCATCGCCATGCTGACCATCGGCTCCGGCACCACGCAAAAGGTCAAGGCCGATATCTCCAAGCTTGGCAGCAATCTGCTGGTCGTCCGTGCCGGGCGGCCCGCCGGTCCTGGCGGCCCGGGCGGGCTCGACCAGGCAGTGCGTCCATTGGCCGAGAAGGACTTGGCGGCGCTGGTCGCGCATCTCACCGGCTCGCGCGCCATCTCGCCAGCCTCGCAGAAACAGGTGCGCGTCATTTTCGGCACCGAGAGCCTGACTTCGGGCGTCACCGGCACCGACAGCGCCTATCTCGACGCACGCGACTGGAAGCTGGTGTCCGGCCGCCCGTTCAGCGATTCCGAAACCCGTTCCGGCACCGGTGTGTGCCTGATCGGCGAGACGGTGCGCCAGCAATTCTTCGGCGCCGGCGATCCCGAGGGCGAGATCATCCGCGTCAACCGCACCTCCTGCAAGATAATCGGGCTGCTCGAGCCCAAGGGCTATACCGGCTTCGGCCAGGACCAGGACAATGTCGTTTTGATGCCGCTGCATGCCTATCAGCGTCGCATCGCCGGCAACCGCGATATCGACAACATCTATATCGCCGCAGACGATCGCACGCCGACCAGCGAGTTGCAGCCGCGCGTCGAGGACATTTTGCGCGACGCGCGCCGCGTCACGCCAGACCGCGAAAGTGATTTCGCCATCCGCGACATGACGCAGATCGCCGACGCCATGGCCAGCGCCACCACCACCATGACCGGCATGCTGGGCGCGGTGGCCGGCGTCAGCCTGTTGGTCGGCGGCATCGGCATCATGAACATCATGCTGGTCTCGGTCACCGAACGCACGCGCGAGATCGGCATCAGGCTCGCCATCGGCGCGCATGAAAAGCACATCCTCATCCAGTTCCTGGTCGAGGCCACGGTGCTGTCGCTGCTCGGCGGCATCATCGGCATCCTCATCGGCCTTGCACTGGCCGGCCTCGCCTCGGTGACCCTGACCATCCCCTTCGCGCCGAGCCCGGCCGTCATCCTGCTCGCCGTCGGCTTCTCCGCGCTGATCGGAATGGTGTTCGGCTTCTTTCCCGCGCTGCGTGGCGCCAGGCTCGACCCGATCGACGCGCTGCGGCACGAGTAGAAGGCACCAAGGCCAGGACTATCCTACTTGCCGCTTTCGAAATGCCACTCGACCAGCGGCTTCATGTGCGGCGCCAGGCTATCCGGAAGGTCGGCGGCATGGCGGATGATCACCGGCCCCTCGATCTCCGGATCGGTTTCAGTGGCGACGAAGGCCGAGATTCGCCGCGCGATCTCGTCGGCCGGTGCCGTCTGGTGATAGCGGCGGAAGATCACCGTACCGCTTGCCGTCGACAGGGCGTGGTAGCGCTTGCCTCGTTCGGCATTCGACAGGTCGAGGCCGGTTTCCTCGCGCACCTCGCGGATCATGTTGAAATCGACATCGACCTGCCCGTCGCGGAAGTCGAGCGGCTCGAACGAGCCGGCGGCGAAATAGACCCGGCCGGGACTGGCCGTTCTCGCGCCCATACGGATCGCCACCAGCGCATTGTCGCCGGCCACCAGCATGGCGTGGGCATAGGCGTGCTCGGCACCGGAATTCTCGCGCCGCTTACGCCAGAGCATGAAGGTGGAATAGTTGACCGCATGGCAGCGGCCGACGAGGCGGTTGTCGCCCCAGGCAAGTTGCGAGAGCAACACCACGGTGCCGTCGAACAGCGCCGGATTGGCTGCTATCTCGCGCTGCCAGTTTTCGGCGATTGCGCATTCATTGTCCCGCGCGAAAGGGTGCGGGCCGGGATCGAGCCGGACGTCGATGGTATCGACCGGCAGGATGACATTGCGCGGCAGGTCGAAACTCATCTGTATCAGCCCCAGTGCCGCCTATCGAACCATGTCCAGTGTGATCGCCACCGGGCAATGGTCGGATGCCTTTGGGCGGTCCCAGCCGGCGCGTGGGAAGCGCTCGACTTCCTGGCCTGCCGGAAAGATCGTGCGCCAGGGCTGGCCACCGCGGATGATGTCGGGAACGGCGGTGGCATTCCTGGCCGCCAGTCCCCTGGAGAGCAGGATATAGTCGAGCTGGCAGAGATGCCGCTCTTCGGGCCCACGGGTATGGTAAAAGGTCCAACGGTTCATTTCCGGTCGCCGCTCGACGACGTTCTCGCAGAAGCCGCCAGCCGTCAGCACGTCGATGCTGGACCGGGCCTCGTCGACCACCTCGAAACGGTAGCCGCCGACATCATCGCCGGCAATCTTGACCCGCTGGCGGTAATCATTCATGTCGCCGCAGATCGCCCAGCGCTTGTCGGCGGCGTGCTCCTTGCCGAAGCGCTCCTCGATGATGCGGCGCACCGCTTGCGCCTCGGCGATGCGGACCGGCATCGTCGCCTCGCGACCGTCGAGCCCGTTGCGGGGCGGCCCCATCGACTTGAAATGCACGAGGTAGAGCGTCAGCGGCGCACCGCCCACGGTGATATCGACTTCAAGGCAGTCGCGCCGGAAGATGCGCTCATTGGCCTGCTTGCCGAGCGCCTCGAGTTCCGGCGTGTGCAGCCCGAACTGCTCGTAGGTGACATAGGCATGGCTGGTCATGCGCACGAATTCGATCGGCTGTCCCTGCGCGGTTTCGTTGCGCATCATCACGGCGACGTCGATGCCGCGCGAATCATTGCCTGACGTGGTGTATTTCTGGCGGTAGCCCTGCCCCACCATCTTGAACAGATAGCCGTATTCGAAGGCCTTAAGCGCCTCGATGTTGTCGACCTCCTGCATGCAGATGATGTCGGCCCGGGTGGCGGCGATCGCCAGCGCCGTCAGCTGGCGCGTGTCGTCTGATTGCGCGATGGCGCGGGCCTGCTCCAGCATCTTGTACTCGGCCTCGCTCTGGATATCGAACAGCGCCAGCGTCCGATCCTCGTTGAGCTGATTGCGATAGCCGGAAAAATCGAACCTGTTCATCAGGTTCTCGACATTGAAAGTGGCAAGGCGCAGCGACATGCCGTGACCTTTGCCTGCAAGCGGCGGAGAAAACAAGCTGGCAGGGCCACAAGCCCAGATCGTCTGGACCTGCGGCATTTCACGCCATGGTTGACGGAACCTTTCCGTTCATCCGCCGTTCAGACGCAAACATCCACATTGGCTCCATTCCCAGGGTAGGCGTGGGGCCTGTACCTCTTGGAGAGTGCAATGAATTCGCTCTTTTCTTCCACCATCAAATCCGGGCTGATTGCGCTCGGCATTGTCTCCGGCATAACGGCGCCGTCCGCCGCCGGACCGATCCTGCAGCCGGACCTGTCGATTCCCGCCAGCACAGCGGCGCCGACCGTCACGCCGGTCCGCGAAGACTGGGCGGGCAACAACAACGGAACGTTCAACAACGAATGGAGATGGCGCCGGTCTGGCAACTGGAACCGCGGCAACTGGGATCGTGGCAACTGGGGACGCGGCAACTGGAACCGTGGCGACTGGAATCGCGGCGACAATTGGCGTTGGCGCCATCGCCACTATCGCGGCGGCTACTACGATGATGGCGCGGGTGCCGCGATTCTGGGCCTTGGCCTGGGGCTCGGCCTCGGCAGCCTGTACAATAACTACGACTATTATGCGCCGCCGCCGCGCCGCTATTATCGCGCGGGCCGGCTCTCGAGTGCCCATGTCCGGTGGTGCTATAACAGGTACCGGTCGTATCGCGCCTGGGACAATACGTTCCAGCCCTACAATGGCCCGCGCCAGCAGTGCTGGTCGCCTTACAGGTGAGATGCGACCAGATCTATCGGGTTGAAATGAAAACGGCGCCGCGAGGCGCCGTTCTTGGTTTTTGATATCGAGCATGGATCGCTCGGGTCTCTGGCCTTGTCCACCATCTTGGTCCTGAAGATACCTGCGACCGCTGGGCGAAGCCCTTAGTTCTTGGCCTTGTCGACCAGCTTGTTCTTCGAGATCCACGGCATCATGGCACGCAGCTTGGCGCCGACTTCCTCGATCTGGTGGCTGTCGTTCATGCGGCGGATCCCCTTGAAGCGCGACAGGCCGGCGCGGTATTCCTGCATCCACTCAGAGGTGAACTTGCCGGTCTGGATGTCCTTCAGCACGCGCTTCATCTCGGCCTTGGTCTCGGCGGTGATGATGCGCGGACCCGAGACATACTCGCCCCATTCGGCGGTGTTCGAGATCGAGTAGTTCATGTTGGCGATGCCGCCTTCATAGATCAGGTCGACGATCAGCTTGACCTCGTGCAGGCATTCGAAATAGGCCATTTCCGGAGCGTAGCCGGCTTCCACCAGCGTCTCGAAGCCGGCGCGGATCAGTTCGACCAGGCCGCCGCACAGCACGACCTGCTCGCCGAACAGATCGGTTTCGCATTCTTCGCGGAAATTGGTCTCGATGATGCCTGAACGGCCGCCGCCGACGCCGCAGGCGTAGGACAGAGCCAGGTCGAGCGCATTGCCCGACGCGTCCTGGTTGACGGCGACCAGGCACGGCACGCCGCCGCCCTTCTGATATTCGCCGCGCACCGTGTGGCCCGGGCCCTTCGGCGCGATCATGACGACATCGACGGTCGGCTTCGGCTCGATCAGGCCGAAATGCACGTTGAGGCCGTGCGCGAAGGCAATGGCCGCGCCATCGCGAATGTTCGGCGCGATCTCGTTCTTGTAGATGTCGGCCTGCAGCTCGTCAGGCGTCGCCATCATCATCAGGTCGGCCCATTTGGCGCCATCGGCCACGCTCATCACCTTCAGGCCGTCGGCCTCGACCTTCTTGGCGGTCGCCGAGCCGGCCTTGAGGCCGATGGCGATGTCCTTGGCACCGGAATCCTTGAGGTTCAGGGCGTGCGCCCTGCCCTGGCTGCCATAGCCGATGATGGCGACCTTCTTCCCCTTGATCAGGTTGAGATCGGCATCACGATCGTAATAGACGCGCATTTTACTTCCTTCCCGTTTTCTAAGATCAAAGGCCTTGCGGCCCGGCTTTTGCTCCGAAAAGAGCGAGAAACTGCTGCGTCGCCCGGGCGGCGTCGCCGCCGATCGCCGCCTCAGTCAATTCCAGCCGGTCGCCGAGCAGCAGACGGATCTGCACGTCCCGGCCTACCAGCCCGAAAAAGGTACGGAAAGCCGTCTCGGCATCCGTAAATTCGAGAAGCCCCGCCTGACGCCCGGCCTCGAGCACCGGCTTCAGCCGCCTGGCCAGCGCGAAACGGCCATTCTCCAGCACGACGGCGCCAAGATCGTCCTTGCCCGATCCAGCATGGCCAACCGCCACCCGGTTCAGAGCGATCGAGGTATCGCTTGAAATGACACTGAGCCAGTCGGAGGCAAAGCGCTCGAGGCTCGCCGTCAGCGACGCAAGGTCCAATCCCTTGCCGTCGACTGAAGCGACCCGCACCTTCGACGCCTGCCATTGCACGGTCGCGGTCAACAGGCCGTCGCGGTCGCCGAACCATTTGTAGAGCGTTTCCTTGGAACAGCTAGCCCGCCGCGCCACGGCGGTCATGGTCAGATTGTCGCCCTCCTCGACCAGCAGCCGCAATGCCGCGTCGAGGACGGCCTGCTGCCGCTCCGTCAGCCCTTCGCTGTTGTCGATGTCGGCGTGTGCCAGCAACACGTCCCGTTCCCGTTGATGGTGGTCCTTGGCCGCGTGAGCGCGAGCCGTACCGTACGTTACGGTTCGGCATATTGCGCAATCCATCGCCGCGCGCAAGAGCAAAGGCGAAAAAGATGCATGGCCCGGCCGGCCCGCTCCGATTCGACGACGGCAAAAAGCCGCCGCCGCAAACTGCACTTATGCGATGCCGAAGGGATTTGTGGTGAGAAGCATTAGAAAGATTATGCGATGAAACCGTTATCATTCCAGCTCTAGACAGATGTAGCTTAGCTCGCGCGAAAAGAGATCGGAAATCGTCGATGGGAGTATCAGTCGATAACGAAAACATTATCCTCATCCCAGGGATGCCGACATTCCGAAAATCGCTCGTGCCGCCATTGAGCATCAAACTGCCACTCGTGGTCCACTGCCGTCGCGGCATGTATATATTCAAGGGTCTTTTCTGTTCATTCTGTACCCTGCTGATGCTGGCGCCCGCGCTCGCATTCATTCTCGGGGATCCTGATGGCGGCCGGACTCTCTTTGAGAAGATGGCACTGTTCGGAATCCTGCTATACGCCCTCTCCTATGCGCCGTTTCTCTCTATCGCAGCAGCGTTTTCCTTCTGGGACGCAGGTCTTCGCAAACCCGCCTTGATCATCGACAGGCATGGCTTGCTGGACAACCGCTCGGGCCTATCGGTCAAATGGGCTGATGTTTTGAGCGCTAAACCAATAATGGGCAGGACTGGCTACTGGGGCGTGTCCTTGCGGATGCGAGAGCCGGCGCTCTTGCCCAGATCAATTCGACTTGGCTATCCGCTGTTGTGGCGACGCAAAGCCGGCGAGGCTCATATCCAGTGCAGCTTTTTGACCGCGCCTGAGCATCAACTCGCAAACTCAATCCTGACCCTCGTGCATAGAAGCGGTGGCCAGCTTCTGCCGGCACATCCTGTTTTTTGGAGTTCTGTTCCGGCGGTTGTCCCTCAGGAGAAATCTCACAAGGAATAGGCACTTCATGGTGGGAGGATCGTCTACGCTTCCCAACGCCGTTCGCTCGGCCACTGCGCTTCGGCAAGCCCTGCCCGCCTGGATCGATCACCGTGCCGGCCCATCGAGGCGAGGAACCGCGGGGCCGGCGGGATCTTCGCGATGGTCGCCACCAGCCGGTCGCGGATGAAGGGCAGCGCCACGTTGGCCCCTTGCCTGGGTGGGGGCTCGTCGAATGCGCGGCATCGCCGATGACAGCCAACCTCCGCCGACGGGAAGCTTCACCGTGCGCCAACTGGCGGCACAATCCCTCATGGATGCAGCCAAGGCAAGCTGGCGCTTTTACGCTTACGTCAGGCGCAAGCCGGGCTCAGGCTTGGGCGGCATCAAATCCCTTGCGCGCCTCGCGCACTGCATCGTGGTTGAGCTCGGCCCACTGGAGCAGCTGATGCAAGGCGCCGAACATCGATCGGCCCAGATCGGTGAGGCTGTATTCGACGCTCGGCGGCTTGGTCGGGAACACTTCGCGATGCACGTAGCCGTCGCGCTGCAGATCATAGAGTGTCTGGGTGAGCATGCGCTGCGAGATATCAGGCACCAGCCGCCGCAGTTCGCCGAAGCTATAGGGTTGTTCGGCGAGCGCTGCCATCAGCAGCGAACTCCATTTGCCACTAAGACCCTGGATCACGTCTCTGACCGGGCAATCGGAAAGATCGCCGCCGCCGGTCATCGCTTTGTAGATGTCCAGTTTCGATTTCAGGTTGACGATCCGGCTGTCCATGGCTGGTTCCCTGCGTGTGCCTACCTCCCGAAAAACTGCCTTCTTTACGGCGACGGGTCAATTCTTATTTTAGCGTTGGTCTCTTTTAGAGACCTGCGAAAGACCAAAGAGAATCCCGCCCCTTCAGCACAAAATCAGGATCCTTCAATGCCCGAAACCCTTCTCGTCACCGGCGCGTCCGGCCAGCTTGGCCGCAGCGTCGTCAACCACCTGCTGGACACCTTCAAAGTGCCGGCGTCCCGGATCATCGCCACCACCCGCACGCCGGCGAGCCTGGCGGATCTCGCCGCGCGCGGCGTCACCGTGCGGGCAGCAGACTTCGACGATCAGGCATCCCTCCCCACCGCCTTCGCCGGCGCCGACCGCGCGCTGATCATCTCGACCAACGAATTGGCCATTCAGGGAAAGCGGCGCGCGCAGCAGGTCACTGCGGTCGCGGCAGCGAGGCAGGCCGGCGTCAAGCACCTGCTTTACACCTCCTTGCCCAACACCGAGCCCGGGTCGCCCGTGCTCTTCGCGCCCGACCACTACGGCACGGAACAGGCCATCAAGGCGACCGGCATCGCCTACACGATCTTCCGCAACGGCTGGTACGCCGAGAACCTGTTTATGGCGCTGCCGCAGATCCTGGCGTCCGGACATTGGTATACCTCGGCCGGCGACGGCCGTATCTCCTATTGCGCACGCGACGACATGGCGGCCGCCATCGCCGCCGGGCTTGCCTCCGGCAACGGTGAGAACGAGACCTACACACTGACCGGCCCCCAGGCCTACACTGTCGCCGAGGTCGCGACGCTTGTCAGCGAAGTCAACGGCAAGCCGATCGAGGTTGTGCAACTGTCCGACGAGGCCTTGACCGAGGGAATGAAGGCGGCGGGCTTGCCGGACCCGATTGCCCGGCTTCTCGTCTCCTTCGATGCCGCCACCCGCGCCGGCGATCTCGGCATGGTCACGGATTCGGTCGAGACGCTGTCCGGCCGCAAGCCGGTGTCGCTGAAGCAGTTCCTGAAGGCCAACGAGTCCGTGCTGGCGGGCTATAGCAATTCCAGGAAAATTGCGTAGCGGTTTTCCGTTCGGGATTGCTAAAAAAACAAGGAGTTGGAGCGGATCGACGATTCCATCGAACGCTGAACGCTCTAAGTCAGCCCGGCGGGAAATCGGAATCGGTTTCCCGCCGCGCTATTTCGATGTCTTGAGCAGGCCAAGCAGGATCAGGCTTTCGCCGGTCGCCGCCAGCGCGTCTTCCCGAGACCGCGGCGCCCAGCCGAGCATGCTGACCGCCTTGGCGTTGGTGGCATTCTTGACCTTGCCCAATTCGGTCACGAGCTGCGCGACTTCCGGATTGAACAGGCCGACCACCCGGACCAGCCAATCGGGAAGCTGCCTTGTCGAGACGCGCGCCGCCACACCGCCGAGCCGCGTTTTCAACGTCTGCGCCATTTCCCGCACCGTCATGAAATCGCCGGCGACGGCGAGAAACCGCTGCCCCTTGGCAATGGGATTGGTCATGGCACGCACATGCAGCTCCGCCACGTCGCGTGCGTCGACAACGCCGAAGGACAGGCGCGGCAGCCCGGCATGGCGCCCTTCATCATGCGCTGGACAAATTCGGTGGAGGTCGAATGGTCCGATCCCAGAACCGGCCCGAAGATTCCGACAGGATTGACAGCCGTAAGCTCCAGCCTGCCGCCCTCTGCGTCGATGAAATCCCATGCCGCGCGCTCGGCAAGCGTCTTCGATTTCACATAAGCGCTGACCTTGCCCGTCGGATCTGTCCAGCTCTCCTCGGTGAACGGCCGCCCGTCGGACGGCATCTCGCCATAGCCGATGGCCGCGAAGGATGAGGTCAGCACGACGCGTTTGACTCCGGCGTCCCGTGCCGCCCGCAACACCCGCAATGCACCCTCACGCGCCGGAACGATCAGCTCATCCTCATGCTTGGGCACGCCGGGCGGAAATGGCGAAGCGACATGAAGCACATAGTCGCAGCCGGCCACCGCTTGCGGCCAGCCAGTGTCACTCATGAGGTCGGCGATGGCAAAGGATAGCCTGTCGGCCGGTTCGGCGTCGCCAGCCTTGATCATGGCCAGGACATCGGCTTCACGCTTGGCGGAGCGCACTGTCGTGCGCACGCGGTAGCCCGCCTTCAGCAATTCGAGGATGCAGTGGGCGCCTAGGAAACCAGATCCGCCGGTGACAAGCACCAGTTCGCCGCTCATGCCCGCCTCCGCGTCTGTTCAGGTCAAGAGCAATTCCAGGAGGTACGTGCGGTTTCCGGAATTGCCTAAACCCAGAAATCAAAGTGGTTCAGGCCCCTGAAACCACGCTTGATGATCGAGCTCGTCAGATCGCCACCTGCGTCCCGATCTCTACCACACGTCCGGTCGGAATCTGGAAATATTCGGTCGCGTCGGCCGCCGTGCGCGCCAGGCCGATGAACAGCCGGTCCTGCCACACCGGCATGCCGGAATTGGGCGAGGCTTTCAGCGAACGCCGTGACAGGAAGAACGAGGTCGTCATGATGTCGAACTTCCAGCCCTGCTTGCGGCAGATGGCCAGCGCGCGCGGAATATTGGGTTGTTCCATGTAGCCGAAGGTCAGTGTCACCCGCATGAACAGCTCGTTGACCGTCTCCATCTTGACCCGCTCGCTGTCGGGCACCACCGGCTGCGGCGCCGTCACCACCGAGAGGATGACATTCTGCTCGTGCAGCACCTTGTAGTGCTTCAGGCTGTGCATCAGCGCGGTTGGCGCGCTGAGCGGATCGCTGGTCAGGAACACGGCGGTGCCGGAAACCAGCTGCGGCTTCTTCTTCAACAGATTGCCGGCGAGGAAATCGAGCGGGATCTCGTTGCGGCGGGTCTTGTCGAAGAGGTAACGGCTGCCGCGCACCCAGGTCCACATTCCCAGCACGATCGCGAAGGCCACGACCAGCGAGGCCCAGCCGCCTTCGAACACCTTGACGATGTTGGAGGCAAAAAACCCGACGTCGATCAGCCCAAACAGCGCCGTCAGTCCAATCGCTGGCCACAGGCTCCATTTCCAGATGCGCGTCATGATGACAAACAGCAGCGTCGTCGTCACCAGCATGTTGCCGGTAACCGAGATGCCGTAGGCCGAGGCCAGCCTGCTGGACTCGCCGAAGCCGACCACCAGCAGCATCACCACCAGCGCCAGCAGAAGATTGACACGCGGCATGTAGATCTGGCCGGACTGCTTTTCCGACGTGTGCAGGATTTCCAGACGCGGCAGCATGTTGAGCTGCACGGCCTGCCGGGTCAGCGAGAAAGCGCCCGAAATCACCGCCTGGCTGGCAATCACCGTCGCAGCGGTCGCCAGCACGACCATCGGGATCAGTGCCCAACCCTCGTTCATTTCGAAGAACGGATGGCCGACGACGCCGCCATTGGCCAGCACGAAAGCTCCCTGTCCCGCATAATTGAGCAACAGGCAGGGAAACACGATCCACAGCCAGGCGAGCACGATCGGCTTGCGGCCGAAATGGCCGAGATCGGCGTAAAGCGCTTCGGCGCCGGTGACGGCCAGGAAGACAGCACCGATCGTCACGAAGGAAACGTCGGGCGAATGGATCAGGAAGGCAGCGATATAATGAGGGCTGATCGCCCAGAGGATTTCCGGGTCGGCGACGATGTGGTTGACGCCGGAAAGGCCGATGGCAAGGAACCACACGGCGGTCACCGGGCCGAAGACCAGTCCGACGCCGCCGGTACCGAAACGCTGTACCGCGAACACCGCGGCAAGGATGACCAGTGTGAGCGGCACGACGTAGGGCTGGAACGCGGGCGTGACGACATTCATGCCTTCGACCGCCGAAAGCACCGAAATCGCCGGCGTGATGACCGCGTCGCCGAAAAACAATGAGGCACCGACGATGCCGATGCCGAGAATGACAGCCGAACGTTTTGGGAAACTGCCGCGCGCCAGCGCCATCAGCGACAGCACCCCGCCCTCGCCGCGGTTATCCGCTCTCAGCACGAACATGATGTATTTTATTGTTACCGTGATCGTCAGCGACCAGATGATCAGCGACAGCACGCCGAGAATGTCGGCACGATTGGCAACATTGCCGCCGGACGAGGCATGCAGAGCTTCGCGGAAGGCATAGATCGGGCTGGTGCCGATATCGCCATAGACGACGCCGAGCGCGCCCAGCATCAACACCTTGGTGCTGTGTTGTTCGATCTCCGAATGGCTCGGCTGTTCGACGGGTTCTGCCTCACTACCAGGGTTGGCAAGGGCCATGGACGACACTCCGATAAGCGCGCGGTGCTCTACGCTTGCTGCACTGCAATATCAAGTGCCGCTGCGTAATGGCTCCCATGCCGGAAGCGCTGGGCTGCTCGGCAAACGGCCGGGCACCCGACATGCGCGGACCACAACCGCCGACCCTACGTGGCTGGCGCCAGCAAGATTTGCCGCATGTGCCTTAAATAGCCACTTGCGTGCCGATTTCCACGACGCGGCCCGTCGGAATCTGGAAATATTCGGTCGCGTCGGCCGCCGTGCGCGCCAGGCCGATGAACAGCCGGTCCTGCCACACCGGCATGCCGGAATTGGGCGAGGCTTTCAGCGAACGCCGTGACAGGAAGAACGAGGTCGTCATGATGTCGAACTTCCAGCCCTGCTTGCGGCAGATGGCCAGCGCGCGCGGAATGTTGGGTTGTTCCATGTAGCCGAAGGTCAGTGTCACCCGCATGAACAGCTCGTTGACCGTCTCCATCTTGACCCGCTCGCTGTCGGGCACCACCGGCTGCGGCGCCGTCACCACCGAGAGGATGACGTTCTGCTCGTGCAGCACCTTGTAGTGCTTCAGGCTGTGCATCAGCGCGGTCGGCGCGCTGAGCGGATCGCTGGTCAGGAAAACGGCGGTGCCGGAAACCAGTTGCGGCTTCTTCTTCAGCAGATTGCCGGCGAGGAAATCGAGCGGAATCTCGTTGCGGCGCGTCTTGTCGAAGAGGTAACGGCTGCCGCGTATCCACGTCCCCATGATCAGCCCCATCAGGCAGGCAACGGTGATCGAGACCCAGCCGCCTTCGACGATCTTGACGACGTTGGCCAGGAAAAAGCCGCTGTCGATGATGCCGAACAGCAGGGTCAGCGCCAAAGCGAGCGCCAGCTTCCATTTCCACATCTTGCGCATCACCACGAACAGCAGGATCGTCGTCATCAGCATTTCGCCGGTCACCGAGATGCCATAGGCGGAAGCCAGCGAACTCGAACTGCCGAAGCCGACCACCAGCAGCATCACTCCCAACGCGATGAGCAGATTGACGCGGGGCATGTAAATCTGCCCAAGCTGCATTTCGGACGTATGCTGTACCTCGATGCGTGGCAGAAGGTTGAGCTGCACAGCCTGGCGGGTCAGCGAAAAGGCACCTGAAATGACCGCTTGACTGGCAATGACCGTCGCGGCCGTTGCCAGCCCCACCATCGGCATCAGCGCCCAGTCAGGCAGCATCTGGAAGAACGGATTGGTCGGCTTTCCGCCATTGGCGAGCACAAAGGCGCCCTGCCCGAAATAATTGAGCAGCAGGCAGGGGAAAACCACGGAAAACCATGCCAACACGATCGGCTTGCGTCCAAAATGGCCGAGATCCACGTAGAGCGCCTCGGCCCCGGTCACAGCAAGGAACACGGCGCCGACCGTGACGAAGGCAGCTGTGGGTGTGCTGACGAGATAAGCAACCGCGTAATAGGGATTGATGGCCAGGAGGACCGATGGATCATCCATCAGGTGATAGAGCCCCGCAACGCCGATGGCCAGGAACCACAACGCCGTCACCGGCCCGAACACCGCCGCCACCTTTCCGGTGCCGAAGCGTTGCACCGAGAAAAGGATGGCCAGGATGAGAAGCGTGATCGGCACGACATAGGCGTCCAATGTCGGAGTCACCACTTCGAGGCCTTCGACCGCAGACAGCACCGAGATGGCCGGCGTTATGATCGAATCACCGAAGAACAGCGCCGCCCCGCAAAGACCGATACCGAGGATCAGTCGCGCGCCTTTGGGATAGGCGCTGCGCGCCAAGGACATCAGCGAGAGCGTGCCTCCTTCGCCCTTGTTATCGGCACGAAGCACGAAGGCGACATATTTTATGGTCACGATGATCGTCAGCGCCCAGACGATCAGCGACAGAACGCCAAGCACGTGAACCCGTGTATCGATGCCTGGCGAAGCATGGAGCGCCTCGCGGAAGGCGTAGATCGGACTCGTGCCGATATCGCCATAGACGACGCCAAGCGCGCCCAGCATCAGAACCTTGGTGCTGTGCTGCTCGACCCCGGAGTGACCCGATTGCTCGACGGTTTCAGCCTCGCTACCGCGATTGGCAAGGTCCATCGACCACTCCCTGACAAGCGCGCGGTACTTCATGCATGCTGCGATACGATATCAATTGCACGCCATGGCCGCCAATATCCGCAAAGCGAAGCTATCCCTACCACCCGCAGGCCCTCAGGAACCGACCCACCGTACCGGCCATGCCATACTCCAACGCGTCGGCTGTCAACCCATGTCCTATCGACACTTCGGCCAATGCCGGTATGCGTCGGACAAGGTCAGGCAAATTGCCTACCGTCAGGTCGTGCCCGGCATTGACCTGAAGGCCGGCAGCAAATGCCGCGTCTGCTGTTTTCCCCAATCTTTCCAGCTCCTTGGCCGCTTTTGCGGAATCGGAATGGTAACTGCCATAAGGACCGGTATAGAGTTCGATCCGGTCGGCACCCGTATCACGCGCGGCCGCGATGCCGGCGGGATCCGCATCGGAAAACAGCGATACCCTGAAACCGCCCTTCTTCAGCCGCTTGACGATCGGTGACAGGAACGCGGCGTCGGCGACGAAGTTCCAGCCATGGTCGGAGGTTGCCTGTGCCGGATCATCGGGAACCAGCGTCACCTGCTCGGGTTGGTGCATTTCCACAAGCGCCAGGAAATCCTCGGTTGGATGGCCCTCGATGTTGAATTCCGCCTTGGGGAACTCATCGTCGATCAGTGCCCTGATCTTGGGCAGGTCGGAACGCCGCGTGTGACGTTCGTCGGGACGCGGATGGACGGTCAGCCCATGGGCCCCAGCCGCGAGCGCGATGCGGCCAAGCCCGATCATATCAGGCCATGGCAGGTCGCGCCTGTTACGCAGCATGGCGATGGCGTTGAGATTGACGGAGAGCTTTGCGGGCATGGGCTGACATCCGTGAAAAACTAGGATCTGGAGCGCCTCGTCCCAGACGCGGCGTTCTTCGCGCCGGGCATCTATAACGCCTTTGATGGGAACAGATAGGGGGGTTGCGATGTTCCAGAACGGCAACGTTGCTGTGGAAAGGAGGCGTCCAGTTGAATTTTCTTGAATCCGTACCGGCAATCCGTCGCATCGATACCGACCGCGACGACCTTTTCGCCATCGATGTCGTCGGCCATGTCTCACCAGCCGATGCCGAGAACCTTTTCGGCCTGCTCGAGGCCGCTTATGCGCTTCACCAGCGAATCGACGTCGCCGTGCGCATGGTCGATCACGATGGCGTCGACTGGGCCGATATCTCCGACGAGACCCTCAAACAGGGCGCAACCCATGCAATGCAACACATAGGCCGGTGCGCGGCGATCGGCAGTCCGGACTGGACTTCGGACGCACGACGTGCCCTGCCCTCGTCGTCACCCATCGAATTCAGGCATTTCAAGGCCGGGGAAGAAGCCGATGCATGGCAATGGCTCGGGGTCCGGCGGGTCGGCGCGCGAGAAAAGCCGTCATCGTGATTTTCTACCTGACGATGGTCAGCCGTTCGGCGGCCCGCGTGATGGCCGTGTAAAGCCAGCGCTGGCGCGTTTCCTTGAAGGCCCAGCTTTCGTCGAACAGCACGATCTCGTTCCACTGCGAGCCCTGCGCCTTGTGCACCGTCAGCGCATAACCATAGTCGAAATCGTCGAAGCGCTTCTTCTGCTGCCAGGGGATGTCGGCGTCCGGATCCTCGAACGCCGCCTTGAGCAGCTTGATTTTGGCGACGCCGCGGTCCGGATCGTCCTCTTCCGGCGACACCAGAAGATTGATGCCAGGCTTCACCGTCTCGCGCGATGAGGTCATCACTTTCCAAAGCGACCCGTTGAGCAGCCCCTTGGCGGGATCGTTGCGCAGGCACACCAGCTTGTCGCCAGCCTGCGGATAGTCGGCGTTGAACCCCTTGAGTTCACGCAGGCGCTGGTTGTAGCGGCGGCGCGTCCGGTTGGTGCCGACCAGCACCTGGTCAGCCTTCAGCACCAGTTCCTGGTTGACGTCTTCCTTGCCGATCACCTGCGCCGTGCCATAGTCGCCGCGCATGAATTCGCGCCCCTCGCGCACGTCGAGCGCCAGCCGCAGGATCGGATTGTCGCGCGCCTGCCGGTGGATTTCGGTGAGCAGGAAGTCCGGCTCATGATCGGTGAAGAAGCCGCCGCCCGAGATCGGCGGCAACTGGCCTGGATCGCCCAGCACCAGGATCGGCGTGCCAAAACTCATCAGGTCGCGGCCGAGCTGCTCGTCGACCATCGAGCATTCGTCGATGACGACCAGTTTCGCGCGCGAGATCGGGCTTTGCCGGTTAAGCGAAAATGTCGGCGACATAGAGGTCTTGCCGGTCACCTCGTCGGCCACCGATTCCTCGCCCTTGGGCCTGTAGATCAGGGAATGGATCGTGCGGGCGTTGACCGCTCCCTTGGAGCGCAGCACCTGCGCGGCCTTGCCGGTGAAGGCGGCGAACTGCACCTGTCCGTCGACATGTTCGGCAAAATAGCGCGCCAGCGTCGTCTTGCCGGTGCCGGCGTAGCCGAACAGCCGGAACAGCTGCGGCTTGCCGGCCTTGAGCCAGCGGGCGACGGCCTGCAGCGCCTCGTCCTGTTGGGGTGAAAATTCCATCTGATCGTGTGACCGGATTCGCGAGGCAAAGACAAGATAGCCGCCACCATCATCGATGCAGCCGGCGGCGAACTCCCCTGCGTTTTAAACTATCAGGCGCAGACAAGAACGTAAAGGGAACATAGGTTGGCCCGCGCGGTCACTTGATAGCGTGCGGATCGTTCTCCAGCAGGATCGGCTTGCCATGCGGTGTGGCATGCGCGGCGCGTTCCCAGGCCTGCGCCATCGCATCGACATCGGGCTTGGCGGCCAGTCCCTTGGAGGCAAGCAGGCTTTCCAGCGCCGCCAGCCAATGCTCGTAATAGTCATGGCCGTCGGCCGCCGCGCCCGGCTTCTTCACCTCGGCCGACAGCGCCTGTGCCCACTCGCCCCACGAAAACAGGCCTTTCTCATGGAGCGCCAGCGTCATGGCGAAGGCTTCGGCCTGCCATGGCTCGTCGAAAACCGGCGCGTCGAGGCCAGCGGGCAAACCGGCGGCGGGCCCGTTCGCTTCAGGCCGGCTCAAGATAGCTCTCCCAGGCGTCGATCGAGACGGTCAGGGTCGGATCGGCGCCCTCGCCCCAGATCTCCCCGCCTTCGAAAACCACGGTGTAGACCCATTGCGGGTTCTCGCCCTGCCCATGCGCGTTGGTGTCCGGGAAGACAAAGCCGTCATGCACCGCCTCGATCGTGCCCTGCTTGTCCCGCGCATAGCGCGGCAGCCTGGTGTGGCCGGTCGGGTTGAAGTTTCTGGTCCGCACCGCATCACCGACCTTGAAGCGCGGCGCTGTCTCGACTGGCCGGTTACACGGACCGCCCTTGGCCAGCACGGCCGGCACATTCTCGGCCTTCAGCACTCTTTTGGGTGTCGCCGCCGGATCGATCGCCTCGCCTGCCCCGAGGTCGCGCTCACTGACGAAACCATGGCGCTTGAGCAGGGTCTCCAGCGCCTTGATCCAGATCTGATAGTAGCTGGAGCCATAGTAATCGGCCGGATGCAGCGATTCCCGCGCGTGCCGGCTCTCGTCGATGTTCCACGCGCCCATGGCGCCGGCGCAGAGCGTCACACCGAGCGCCCGCCTTTCCCACTCGGCATGGAAACAGGGTTCATCCTTTTCGGGCGCCACCGGCCCGAACCCCATTTGTCCGCCGAGATCCTGCGGCCCGTTCATGCCGGCTCCCTCGCTTGCGCCGTGCCGATCATCGCATCCCGGCTCACCAGTTCGGCGAGCCGTTCCTCGCTCCAACCCGCGGTGCCGTCCGGCCGCATCGGCACCACGAGATAGCGCAGTTCCGCGGTCGAATCCCAGACGCGTATCTTTGTCCCGGCCGGCAGCACCAGCCCGAATTCCTCAAGCACGCCGCGCGGATCGATCACCGCGCGCGACCGATAGGGCGGCGCCTTGTACCAGACCGGCGGCAGGCCGAGCACCGACCATGGATAGCAGGAGCACAGCGTGCAGACGACGAGGTTGTGGGTGTCCTCCGTATTGAAGACAGCCTGCATGTGTTCGCCTTGCCGCCCGGTGTAGGAGAGCGATGCGATCGCTGCGGTTGCGTCGCTTTTCAGCCAGGCGGCGAACTCAGGGTCGGTCCAGGCCTTGGCCACCACCCTGGCGCCGTTGCGCGGCCCGATCTTGGTCTCGTAGGTGTCGACGATGACGTCGATCGCGGCGGGATCGATCAGACCCTTGCGGGTCAGGATGGTTTCCAGCGCCCGCACGCGGGCGGCAAACGGATCGAGTTCGTTGCCGTGGTCATGATCATGGGACATGGCCACAAATTACGATTCCGGTCCGCCGGCCGCAAGCAAGACGGCTTGGGCCAGCGGGCACGGAACGGACTCTCTATTCCGCGGCCGCCTTTTGCGGCTCGCCTTGCGCCTCGTCGTCCGCGTCGAACAGCGAGGGCTGATCCCCTGATTCGACCAGGCGCAACTCGGCCTTGCGCTTCGGCATGAGCCCGAGCAGCCAGCCCGAGAAATTTTCCATGTAGACATAGATCACCGGAGTCACGAACAGCGTCAGCGCCTGCGAAGCAAGCAGGCCGCCGACAACGGCAACGCCCAGCGGCTGGCGCAATTCGGCGCTGGCGCCGGTGCCAAGTGCGATCGGGAACGTGCCCATAAGTGCTGCCAGCGTCGTCATCATGATCGGCCTGAAACGCATAAGGCAGGCCTTGTGGATGGAATCCCTGGCTGACATGCCTTCACGTCGGAGCTCCAGCGCCACGTCGACCATCATGATGCCGTTCTTCTTGACGATGCCGATCAGCATCAGGATGCCGATCACCGCGATGACGGACAGGTCCATGCCGGCAAAGCGCAACGCAACGAGTGCTCCCAGCACCGCTGATGGCAGGCCGGTGAGAATGGTGAGCGGGTGAATGAAGCTCTCGTACAGAATGCCGAGCACGATATAGATGGTCAGGATCGCGCCGCCGATCAGCAGGCCCTGGTTGGCAAGCGAATCCTGGAAGGTTTTGGCCGTGCCGGCAAAGGTGGTCGAGATCGCCGTCGGCATGCCGATCTGCTCTTTGAGCGCGTTGATGCGCGTCACGCTGTCGCCGAGCGCCACGCCTTGCGGCAGGTTGTAGGAAATGGTCACGGCCGGAAGCTGACCGAGCTGGTTGACCGTCAAGGCACCGGCCGTGCGGTCCACCCGGGCGAAGGCGCCAAGCGGCACCAGAGAGCCGCTCGCCGTCCTCATCTGGATAGCGAGCATGCGCTCGGGCGACCATTCGATCTTGGGATCAAGCTCGGTGATGACTTCGTAGCTGTCGGCCGAACCGAAGATCGTCGAAACCTGGGAGGTGCCGAATCCGCCATAGAGGGCGCTGCGCAACGTGTCGGTATCGACACCGAGATGGGCGGCCTTGTCGCGATCCACCACCAGCGACGCCTGCAGCGCATTGTTCTGCAGGTCGCTGGTTACGTCGGTGAAGGTTGTGTGGTCGGCCGCCATCGCGTCATTCAGTTTCTGCGCCCAGATATCGGTCTGGACGGTATCGAGGCCCTGAACCACGAGCTGGTAGGCGCTGGCCGACGAGCGCGAACCGAGCCTCAGGTTCTGCACCGGCTGCATGTAGGTTTCGATGCCCGCCACGCCGGCCAGTTGCTTGCGCAGATCCGAAAGCACCTTTTCAATGTTCGGCCGCTGGTCCTTGCCCTTGAGCTGGACGAAAAGCTGCCCCTGGTTGAGCGCATTGTTGCCGCTGCCGGCCGACCACGCCACATGGTCGACATAGGGCGAATGCGAGAAGACGCTGGCCACCTGGCCTTGCAGCTTGGCCATGGCATCGAACGAGATGTCCTGGCGCGCGATGGTCGTCACCGATATCTGGCCGATATCCTCCTGCGGGAAGAAGCCTTTCGGCGAGATCTGGATCAGCCACACCGACGCCGCCGCGGTGCCGATGAAGACGAGGAATACCAGGAAGGTGTGCCGCAGACAGAAGCTCAAGAGCCAGTCGTAGCTGCGTGTGACGAGATCGCGCCTGTGGCCAGCGCTGTGCGCCTCGCGATCGGCCTTGGTCACCGACAGCAACCGCGAGCACAGCATCGGCGTCAGCGTCAGCGACACGAACATCGACGCCAGGATGGCAACCGTCACCACGACGGCGAACTCGTTGAAGATGCGCCCGATCACGCCGCCCATGAGAAGCACGGGAATGAACACCGCCACCAGCGAGATCGAGATCGAGATGATGGTGAAGCCGATTTCGCGCGCGCCCTTCAGCGACGCGTCGAAGGCCGACAGCCCATCCTCTTCCATGTGGCGGAAGATGTTTTCCAACATCACGATGGCATCGTCGACGACAAGGCCGACGGCGAGCGTCAGGCCCATCAGCGATATGTTGTCGATGGAAAAGCCGAACAGGAACATCGCGCCGAGCGTGGCTATCAGCGAGATCGGCACCGCCACCGCCGGGATGATGGTGGCCGTCACCCGGCGCAGGAACACGAAGATCACCATGACCACCAGCGCGATGGTCAACAGCAGTGTGAACTGCACGTCGTTGACGGCCTGGCGGACCGAGGTCGAACGGTCATTGAGCAGTTTGATGTTGGCGGCGGCCGGCAGCTGGTCCTGGAAGGACGGCAACATCGCCTTGACCTTGTCGACGACGTCGACCGTGTTGGCGTCGGGCTGGCGCTGCACCGCCATGATGATCGCGCGGGTACCGTCGTACCAGCTTGCCGTCGTCGTGGTCTGCACCGAATCGACGACGCGCGTCACATCACCCAGCCGCACGGGGTGACCGTTCTTGGTGGCGATGATGAGGTTGGAAAATCCCGCCGCGTTGGTCAGCTGCGTGTTGGCGGTGATGGTGAGCTGCTGCTTGTTGTTCTGCAGCACGCCGAGCGGCGTGTTGCTGTTGGCCGACGAGATCGCCGCCTGCAGCTGGTCGATCGAGATGCCGCGCGCGGCAAGCGCGGTCGGATCGATCTGGATGCGCACGGCATATTTCTGCTGGCCGAAGATCGAGACCTGCGCCACTCCGTCGATGGTCGACAGCGATGGCGAGATGACGTTTTCCGCGAAAGCGTCGAGATCGGTGAGCGGAACCGTGTCGCTGACCAGCGACATCAAAAGGATCGGCGCGTCGGCTGGATTGACCTTGCGATAGCTCGGCGGCGAGGTCATCTGCGGCGGCAATGATTTCTGCGTGCGCGCGATCGCCGCCTGAACGTCCGCCGCGGCTGCGTCGATGTTGCGGTTGAGCACGAACTGGATGGCGATCGAGGTCTGGCCGAGCGAGTTCGTGGTCGAAATGGAATCGATGCCGGCGATAGTCGCGAACTGCTTGATCAGCGGCGTCGCCACCGATGTCGCCATGGTTTCCGGTGAGGCGCCGGGCAACTGGGCCGAGACGTTGACCACCGGGAATTCGGCGCTGGGCAGCGCCGCCACCGGCAGGAACTTGTAGGCAAACAGTCCGCCCAGAACGAGGGCGAACGACATCAGAAGGGTGGCGACGGGCCTGCGGATGCAGAATTCGGAAATCATTGGGCCGCCTCGCCGGCCTTGCCGGATTGCGCGACCTTGGGTGAGGCCTGGTCGCCGGATCCGGCCGCCGTCTTGCCTTCATGCACCGCGGCACCATTCTTCAATCGCGTCTGGCCTTCGACAACGACCTTCTCACCGCTTTTCACACCATCGCTGATGGCGCTGTTCTGGCCCTCGGTCAGCGCAACCTGCACCGGTCGCATCTCGACCGTGTTGTCAGGCTTGACCACATAGACGAACGGTCCCTTCTGGCTGGGCTGTACCGAGACGGTTGGAACCGATGTCATGTGCGGCATGATGCCGGCTTCCAGGACGACATTCACATACTGGCCGGGCCATAGTGAAAGATCGGCGTTTGGAATGCTGGCCCGCGTGGCGATCGTGCCAGACGCCGTGTCGACGCTGGAATCGACGAAATCGAGCGTGCCCTTGCCGATCGGCTTCGGGTCGCCGTCCTTGGTCAGGGTCACCGCCCCTTGCTGCGGATCGGCGAGCGCCTTGTGCAGCAGCGCCAGATTGCTTTCCGGCAGATTGAAGTTCACCTGCAGCGGGTCGATCTGGGTGATGGTGACGAGCGGGGTCGCCGTGCTGCTGTTGCCATTGCTGATGGTGACGAGATCGCCGACGGCGACGTTGACCGCGCCCAGCCTGCCGGCGATCGGCGCAGTGATCGTGGCATAGCTCAGTTGGACGGTATCGGCGTCGATCGTTGCCTTGTCGGCATCGATGGTTGCGGCCGCCGCTTTCTGCGCCGCCAGCGCTTGATCATAGGTCTGCTGCGTGCCGGCCTGCTTGGCCACCAGATCCTTGGCGCGCGTGAGATCGGCCGTGGCGCTGGTCAGCAGGGCCTGGTCCTTGGCGAGCGTCGCCTGGTCCTTGGCAAGCTGCGCCTTCAGCGCGCGGTCGTCGAGCGAAAACAGGACGTCGCCGGCCTTCACCATCTGCCCATCCTTGACCTCGATCGACACGATCTGGCTGGAGACGCGCGCGTTGATGTTGACCACGGCGGGAGAGGAGACGAAGCCGATGGCATAACGCCGGATCGGGAAATCAGCCGTCGTCGCGGTCGCGGAAACGATCGAGGCCGAGCGGGCGCCATTGCCGCCGGCCGCCTGCTTGTCCGTCGCCTGCTTGTCCGTCGCCTGCTTATCCGTTGCACCCTTGTCCGCTGCTGGCTTGTCGGCCGTCTGGGTGCCGGTTGCCGCCTTGTCTGCCACCGCGGCTTGCTTTGCGCCGATGAACTGCTGGACCTTGCCCAGCGTGTCGGGAGACACATAGAGCCACGCCGCGCCTGCACAGGCGGCTGCCAGCAACGAAAAAATGACTTTTCCACGCATCGTCAAGGGGCCCACTCCGTCCGACACGCCATAGCCAGGTGGTCGTATTCTAGCTCATTTCACGGCACGCTGCCGCAATTTCGCTGAATAGATAGGACACGCGTTGGGCGGAAAAGGGCCAAAACACGGCATTACGAAGATTTAATGTGCACTGCACAATCGCTGTGCAGGCTGCCGCATCCGCGGATCAGGGTCTATCGACTCCGGATCGTGTTACCGCAGCATCGGCCACAGCGTCGCCGCCAGCAGCACGCCCATGGCGATGTTGAACCATTTCAGCCGCGCCGGATCCGACAGGAAACCGCGCAACGCGGTGCCGAAGCCCGCCCACACGGAGACGCTCGGCAGATTGACGATGGTAAAGGCTACCGAGATCAGCACCACCGAGAGGAACGGGTGCTCCGGATTGCTGTAGACGGCCATGGCGGTGATCGCCATCACCCAGGCCTTGGGATTGACCCACTGGAATGCCGCCGCATCGATGAAACGCATCGGCTGCCCCTTTGCCTCTCCCCTGCCGCTGAGCGAACGCGACATGGCGATCTTCCAGGCAAGGTAGAGCAGATAGACGGCGCCCGCGATCTTCAGCGCGGTGTGCAGTGCGGGAAACGCCGTCAGCAGCGCGCCGAGACCAAGACCCACTGCAAGCAGCAGGACAAGAAAGCCGATGCTGATGCCCAGCATATGCGGCACGCTCCTGACCAGGCCGAAATTCACGCCCGAAGCCAGCAACATGAGATTGTTCGGCCCCGGCGTGATCGAGGTCACGAAGGCGTAGACCAGCAGAGCGAGGAATGCGTCGAGGGACATCGGGATCACAGGTCAGCAATATTGACTTAGATAACCGGAGCCTCTGGTGCAACAGCCATACATTGGTCCACCGGAGCCGCCGGCCGCTCTTGGCCTAACGTCAGGTGCCATGAGGCCGCGCTGACAACCGGCTGTTCACGGCGGCAACGCCTGCTCTCCGCCGCGCAGCCGGCGCAACCCCTTTCGTCTTGGAGTGTTCTCGGGAAGCTTTACGCCGCGGGCAAGACCAAGGCGCGCAAGGACCTGGATGAAGATCCAGCCAAGGTCGATCTGCCCCCGCTCCAGCCCGAGACGCGCGGATTCGGGAAAGGCATGATGATTGCCGTGAAAACTCTCGCCGAAAGTCACCAGTCCAAAACGCGGCAGATTGTAGCCCTGCACGGCTACGCCATCGACGCACCATCCCTGGTCTCCATCCCGGTGCGCGAAATATCCAACCAGCCAATGTCCGGTAAGGGACACCGAAACACGTACCGCGGTGCCCCAGACCACCCAGCTCCAGCCACCCAGCAGCATGAACACAATGGCCCATGGCAGCTGCTGCAGCATCCAAGTGCGCTCGAGGAATTTGTAGAACCGGTCATTCCTGATCGACGGCTCGATGACGAAGGCCGGCGGGTTGCGCAAGGCGACGGCGCAATGCATCTGCCAGAAGGCATCGACGAAAAAGGACCGGCGATGCGCATGCAAATCGTGGCACGCCGTCTGGCGCTGCGCCCAGTCTCTGATGTCATGCGCATAGATCATGCCGAAAGGGCCGGCCATACCCACGAGCGTACCGAGATAGACCAGCGCATGCTCGATGAAGATATGCACCTTGAACGACCGGTGGATGAGCAGCCGATGCATGCCGACCGAGTGCCCGGCGCAGATCGTCACCGCCGTTGTCGCCACGAAGACGGCAAAGGCGCTCCAGCTGAACGCCAGCGGCCCGAACACCAGGGCGATGAGCATCATCGCGCCGACCCAGATCGACTTGGCCGGTATCCATACGACATCGCCGTCCTCGGCGTCGCTCAATGGCTGCGAGATCATTCTGCCTGTGGATATGGTTTTCATCGGTACCTCCCCAAGGGAAACATTTCCGAACCAAGGCCTTGCCTTTCGCCGTGCCGCCGATTAATTAGGCAATAAGCTAATTATCTACTATCTCGGATTAGGCATTTAGGCAATAATCTAAATGCTGGATAAAAAGCAGACTGAAGGCGCACGCCTTCGCGACTTACGAGGCAGGAACGGGTGATCGAAGACGACTTAAGGGACAGCGAAACAGCGGCAAGTGGCAGCGGCGCCATACAGCGCGTGTTCGAGGCGCTGTCGTCGCAGCCGAGGCGCAAGATCCTCGCCTATCTCGCGCACTCGTCGCTGACGGCGGGCGAGATCGCAGCGCGCTTCGATATGTCGAAGCCCTCCATCTCGCAGCACCTTAGCATTCTGGAAACGGCCGGCCTCATCGCCAAGGAACGGCAGGGGCAGTTCATCCACTACTCGCTGGTCCAGAACAATCTGGTCAACACACTGAACGGTTTCGTTCAGGACGTCTGCCCGGTATCGCGCCCGATCAAGCGGGAGAGCAAGGATCTGGCGGGCGGCAAGGCCGACGCCAATCCGGCGAAATCCGGCAACTGGTAATCCGGGGCGCGCCCGACCGGGTGAATTCGACGGATCAGTCTCGACGGCGATATTTCAGCGCCCATAGAAAACAACTGAAGATCACAATGGATCCCGCATAGAACAAAATCCCGCCCCAGAATTCCTTTGGATTGTCGGCATAGGCAACCCATTCATTGGTTCGTCCGACCGGGACAGTCATCGTTACCCAAGCATGGGCGAGCACCCAAATCGAGACCGCGATTAGGGCATACATCATCACATGTATCACCAGTTCTTTTCGCGGGTCATGCGTCACCGATTGCCAGATCGACTTTCAGACTGACTTAGCCAACAGTGATTGCGGAAATTTAGTTTCGCATGAATGCCTACATCCCCTGCGGGCCGCGGTTCATCGCCGCCACGCCTGTGCGGCAGATCTCGACCAGGCCGAGCGGCTTCATGATGGCGATGAATTGGTCGAGCTTGGAACCCTTGCCGGTGATCTCGAAGATGAAATGCTCGGTGTTGGCGTCGATGACGCTGGCGCGGAAAGCGTCGGCCAGCCGCAGCGCCTCGACGCGGGCCTCGCCGGTGCCGGCCACCTTGACCAGCGCCAATTCCCGCTCCAGCGGCCGCTCCTGTCCGAACTCGTGCGAACGCACGGTGAGATCGACCACGCGGTGCACCGGCACGATGCGCTCGAGCTGGTGCTTGATCTGCTCCAGCACATGCGGCGTGCCGCGCGTCACGATGGTGATGCGCGACAGATGTTTTTCGTGCTCGGTTTCCGAAACGGTGAGACTTTCGATGTTGTAGCCGCGCCCGGAAAACAGGCCGATGACCCGGGCAAGAACGCCTGGTTCATTGTCGACCAGCACGGAAAGCGTGTGGTTTTCCGGCCGCTCCGTCTCCTTGGCGATGAAGTAGGCGGAACCGGTGGGTTGAAGGTGCTGTGCGTTCATGACCTGGATCTCAAATTCTTGATCTAATTATTTGTTTGCGCACGGCCTCTTTCGACAAGCCCTGCCTTGGCTCGTCGTCTACACCAGTTCCCTGCCCTTGGCATCGATGGCGTTGGCCACGGCCTCGTCGGTGGCCTCGTCCGGCAGCAGCATCTCGTTATGAGCCTTGCCCGAGGGGATCATCGGGAAGCAATTGGCGAGGTTCGCCACGCGGCAGTCGAACAGCACCGGCTTCCTGACCGAGATCATCTCCTTGATGGCGTCATCCAGCTCGTCCGGCTTCTCGCAGCGGATGCCGTGGCCGCCATAGGCATCGGCCAGCTTGACGAAGTCCGGCATCGCCTCGGTGTAGGAATGCGACAGCCGGTTGCCGTGCAGCAGCTGCTGCCACTGGCGCACCATGCCCATATACTGGTTGTTGAGGATGAAGATCTTGATCGGCGCGTCGTACTGCACCGCCGCACTCATCTCCTGCATCGTCATCTGCACCGAGGCGTCGCCGGCGATGTCGATCACCAGCGCGTCGGGATGCGCGATCTGCACGCCGAGTGCGGCCGGCAGGCCGTAACCCATCGTGCCCAGTCCGCCTGACGTCATCCAGCGGTTCGGCTTTTCGAAATGATAGTGCTGCGCCGCCCACATCTGATGCTGGCCGACCTCGGTGGTGATGTAGGTGTCCCTGTCCTTGGTCAGTTCGTAGAGCCGTTGGATGGCGTATTGCGGCATGATCACGTCGTGGTTCATCTTGAATGCCAGCGAGTCGCGTCCGCGCCATTTGGCGATCTGCTCCCACCAGGGATAAAGCGCCTTCTTGTCGGTCTTGGCGGTCGCCCGCCACAGCCGCACCATGTCCTCCAGCACGCGGCCGACATCGCCGATAACAGGAATATCGGCATGAACGTTCTTGTTGATGGAGGATGGATCGATGTCGATATGGATCTTCTTCGAGTTCGGCGAAAACGCGTTGAGCCTCCCTGTGATGCGGTCGTCGAAACGGGCGCCGATGCAGACCATCACGTCGCAGTCGTGCATGGCCATGTTGGCCTCGTAGGTGCCGTGCATGCCCAGCATGCCGACCCAGTTCTTGCCCGATGCCGGATAGGCGCCGAGCCCCATCAGCGTCGAGGTGATCGGGAAGCCGGTGAGGTCGACCAGTTCGCGCAGCAGGTGGCTCGCTTCCGGGCCGGAGTTGATGACACCGCCGCCCGAATAGATGATCGGCTTCTTGGCACCGGCCATCAGGTCCACCGCGGCCTTGATCTTCTCCAGATCACCCTGGACCTTGGGCTGGTAGCTGGTGCGCGGCGCGATCTGCGGCGGGACATAAAACCCCTTGGCGAACTGCACGTCCTTCGGAATGTCGACCACCACCGGACCGGGACGGCCGGTCGTGGCGACATGGAAGGCCTCGTGGATGGTCGCGGCGAGGTCGTTGACGTCCTTGACCAGCCAGTTGTGCTTGGTGCAGGGGCGCGTGATGCCGACTGTGTCGCACTCCTGGAACGCATCGGAGCCGATCAAGGAGGTCGGCACTTGCCCCGTCAGGCAGACCAGCGGAATGGAATCCATCAGCGCGTCCTGCAGCGGCGTCACCGCATTGGTGGCGCCGGGCCCGGAGGTCACCAGCATGACGCCGGCCTTGCCGGTCGAACGGGCATAGCCCTCGGCGGCGTGGCCCGCACCCTGTTCGTGCCTGACCAGAATGTGCTCGACCTCGTCCTGCTGGAAAATCTCGTCGTAGATCGGAAGGACCGCGCCGCCTGGATAACCGAAGACATGCTTGACGCCATTGTCCTTCAGCGCCTGCACCACCATTTCGGCGCCCGTCATTTCACGTCGCCCGTTCTGTCCATTGCTCATCGGTCTGGTCCCGTACTGTCCGCCATCTGGCGTTTGCTGGTCGTTTAGTCGTGTTTCAGGCAATAAAAAAGGCCCCCGAGGGAGCCTGTGTGTTGCGCATGGGAGGTTTTCGCCCGGCGGTTACACCGCCTTGCCCACGCGCCTTCCTACGAGAATGAGTGCCTTTTTCATGGTGGCGAACCATAAGGGCGGAAGCGCGGGCTCGTCAATGGGGGTTGGTGCGAAATCACTCGCCTGTGAGATCGGCTCCGCCACGCGCTACCATAGTACAGTTGAGCCCATGCCACCGAGGCACCACTATGCCCGGCTAAGACGTTGCCTTATGCCGGGCTAAGACGTTGCCTTATGCCGGGCTAAGGCATTGCCTTATGCCGGGCTAAGACAGTGTCTGTCGGGCTGACAACGTTGCCTTGGGAGGAGGACACGTGGCTGGCGAACGGGAGCATATCCGCGAGATTGAGCAGGTCCTTTCCGGCGGGCGGTCTGCCCGTGACGATGTCGTGGTCAAATCCTGGCTGCGTTGCGTGGACACCCACCGGCTCGATCCGACGCGGCCCACGGAAGCCTATATCGTTCCCGATACACAGTTGCGCGAACATCGCGAACAATCCGAGCGGCTGATTGCCATCGCCCGCAGCGGGCTGGAGACGCTTTTCAAGCAGGTGGCGGGCCAGAACTACGTGCTGTTGCTGGCAAACGCCAAGGGTGTCACCGTCGATTTCCTCGGCGATCCGCTGTTCATGGACCAGTTGCGCACGGCGGGGCTTTATCTCGGCTCCGAATGGTCGGAAAGCCGCACCGGAACCTGCGGCGTCGGCTCCTGCATCGTCACCGGCGAGGCGATGACGATCCACCAGACCGACCATTTCGATACGACTCACACGCCTCTCTCCTGCACCGCCGCGCCGATCTTCGACACCAATGGCGATCTCGCAGCCGTGCTCGACATTTCCTTGCTGCGCTCTCCGCAACCCAAGGTCAGCCAGAACCTCGCGCTGCATCTGGTGACGGCGTCGGCACGGCGCATAGAGCTCGCCAATTTGATGGCGCAGATGCACTCCGAATGGGTGCTGCGCTTTTCCCGATCACCGGAATTCCTCGACGTGGATCCCGAGGCGGCCATCGCGCTCGACGCCTCGGGCCGCATCCTCGGCACCACGCGTGGCGGAGCGCTGCTTTTGGCGCAAGCCGGAGGTGTCGACTGGCGACACTCGCCTTCGCCGATCGGCCAGTCGATTTCACGCTATCTCGATATGAGCATCGACGATCTGCCGCATCTGACACGCGGGCGCCCGACCGAGGAGCGGTTGGTCTTCGGCCGCAGCGGCAGCGCGCTGTTCGCGCACGCCATCGAGCCGCAGCCGCCAACCGGACGCCGCGCGCCCGTCGAGGCCGTGCCGAAACCGATCAGCGATCTGTCGAGCGGCGATCCGGCGATGGCGGCCATGCAACTGCGCGCCGCGAAGCTGGCGCGCACGACCATTCCGGTCCTGATCCATGGCGAGACCGGCTCCGGCAAGGAATATCTCGCCCGAGCGCTGCACGATTGCTCGCAGCGTCCCGGCCCGTTCGTCGCCATCAATTGCGCGGCCATCCCCGAGCATCTGATCGAGAGCGAACTCTTCGGCCACACAGCCGGTGCATTCACCGGCGCCGCGGCCAGGGGCCGCAAGGGACTGATCGAGGGCGCCGACGGCGGCACGCTGTTCCTCGACGAGATCGGCGACATGCCCTATCCCCTGCAATCGCGGCTGCTGCGCGTGATCGCCGAGCGTGAACTGATCCCGGTCGGCGGCATTAAGCCGCGACCGGTCGACATCAAGATCATCTCCGCCTCGCATCATGATCTGCGCAAGCTGGTGGCCGAGGGACGTTTCCGCGAGGATCTGTTCTACCGGCTGAACGCCGCCTCGCTGACACTGCCCGCTTTGCGTGAACGCACCGATTTCGAATGGCTGCTGGGCCGGCTCGTCGACCAGCGCGCCCGCCTTGCCAACCGGCCAGCAGAACTATCGCCGGCGGCGCGCCTGGCGCTGATCCGACATCGCTGGCCCGGCAACATCCGCGAACTCGTAAACGCCATCGATCTCGGGGTAACGCTTTGCGAGGGCGAGATGATCGAGCCCGCCGACCTGCCCGACTTCGCATTGCCATATCTGACGCCACCAGCTCCGCCCGCCCAACTGGTTGCGCTGCGTGCTCCGTCATCCGAGGATGAGCGGTCGGCGCTGCTCGACGCGCTGGCGGGCGCGGGCTGGAACATCTCCGAAGCCGCGCGGCGCTTGGGCGTCGACCGTACGACAGTGCATCGCCGCATGAAGCGGCTGCAGGTGGACGCGCCGAACTAGTGTTGCGTCACCTGTGGCGCGCCGTGGCGCACGCCACGGGCAGCGCAACAGGTCACACAGCAGAGATCACTTTAAGGCTCTGATTTCATTGCGATCCCTATGTCGAAAGCATGATTGGCATACCGCTTGCTATTTTCCAGGTACACATGCGGAGCCGGGAGGAGGCGCCCATGGAAACCGAAAACCGGAGGAGAAACCATGCTCGAAAGAACACCCATCACGAAGGCGCAGGCGCTGCTCGACAAGTTCGGAAAGGCGCTGGAGACCGGCGACATCGACGCGGCGGTCAACTGCTTCCAGGCGGATTGCTACTGGCGCGATCTCGTCACCTTCACCTGGAACCTGAGGACGATGGAGGGCCAGGACCAGGTCCGCGACATGCTGAAAGCAACCCTGGCGCTGACCGGTCCGAGCGACTGGAAGGTGGCCGAAGGCGAGGAGGCGAGCGAGGCGGACGGCATCACCACCGCCTGGATCACCTTTGAGACCAAGGTGGCGCGCGGCTTCGGCCTGGTGCGGTTCAAGGGCGACCTGATCTGGACCTTGCTCACCACCATGGCCGAGCTCAAGGGCCACGAGGAAAAGGCCGGCTTCACCCGTCCGCTCGGCGCCAAGCATGGCCACGGCAAGGACAGGAAATCATGGCGCGAGGAGCGTGACGATGAGGTCGCCGAACTCGGCCACAGCAAGCAGCCTTATGTGGTGATCATCGGCGGCGGCCAGGGCGGCATCGCGCTCGGCGCGCGCCTGCGCCAGCTCGGCGTACCGGCCATCATCATCGAGAAGAACGAGCGGCCGGGCGATTCCTGGCGCAAGCGCTATAAGTCGCTCTGCCTGCATGATCCGGTCTGGTACGACCATCTGCCCTATATCGATTTTCCCAAGAACTGGCCGGTCTTCGCGCCGAAGGACAAGATCGGCGACTGGCTGGAAATGTACACCAAGGTGATGGAGCTGAATTACTGGTCCTCCACGACCGCCAAATCCGCGAAGTACGACGAGAAAGCCAGGGAATGGACCATCGTGGTCGAACGCGACGGCAAGGAGATCGTGCTCAAGCCCAAGCAACTGGTGCTGGCCACCGGCATGTCAGGCAAGGCGAATTGGCCGAAATACAAGGGCCAGGACATCTTCAAGGGCGAGCAGCAGCATTCCTCGACCCATCCAGGCCCCGACAGATACCGGGGCAAGAAGGTCGTCGTCATCGGCTCCAACAACTCCGCTCACGACATCTGCGCGGCCCTGTGGGAGGCAGGCGCCGACGTGACCATGCTGCAGCGCTCTTCCACCCACATCGTCAAGTCCGACACGCTGATGGATATCGGCCTCGGCGCGCTCTATTCCGAGCAGGCGGTGGAAAACGGCATGACGACGCGCAAGGCCGACCTGATCTTCGCCTCGCTGCCCTACCGCATCCTGCACGAGTTCCAGATCCCGCTTTACGAACAGATGAAGGAACGCGACGCGAAGTTCTATGCGGATCTGGAAAAGGCCGGTTTCCTGCTCGACTGGGGCGATGACGGCTCGGGCCTCTTCATGAAATATCTGCGCCGGGGGTCGGGCTACTATATCGATGTCGGCGCCTGCGACCTCGTCATCGACGGTTCCATCAAGCTCAAAAGCGGGCCAGGTGCAGCGGTGCAGGAATTGACCGAGAGCGGCGTCAAATTCGCCGACGGCACCGAATTGCCCGCCGATCTCGTCATCTATGCCACCGGCTACGGTTCGATGAACGGGTGGGCCGCGGACCTCATCTCGCAGGACGTGGCCGACAAGGTCGGCAAGGTCTGGGGCCTTGGCTCCAACACCGCCAAGGACCCCGGCCCCTGGGAAGGGGAGCAGCGCAACATGTGGAAGCCGACCCAGCAGGAAGCATTGTGGTTCCACGGCGGCAATCTCCACCAGTCGCGCCACTATTCGCAATATCTGGCGCTACAGCTGAAGGCCCGTCAGGTCGGTTTGCCGACGCCGGTCTACGGCCTGCAGGAGGTCCACCACAAGGGCTGAAGCAAAAAGGTGGAGGGACGAAGCCCGGTCGGGTCGGGCTTCGTCCTTATGTCGCCCTTTGGGCCGCGAACTCTTCCACGACGCGCTGCAGCAAGGGCACATAGTCCCGAAACGCCCGCGTCTTCATGTTGGCGATCTTGCCGCCCTCGTCCCAGATACGGACCCGCACCGCTTCCTCATGGAACGGGTTCTTGCGGAACTCGGCCACCTCCTCGGCGCTCATCGGTCCGCCCTGCAGCGACAGCGTATGCACCGAAGCCGGCGACAGCTTGGAGAAATAGGTCGGGTCGGTGGCGCAGAGATAGCGCTTGGCCGCAACGTGCAGCCTCACGCATTCGACGATCACAGGCGGGAAGAATGGCGCCAGCACCTCGCCGCCGGCCTCGTCATGGTGCTTGTCCTCGACATCGTCCGGAGAATAGGTGCCGAACTCGCTGGTGTAATGGCCGATGTCGTGCAGCAGGGCGGCGGCCACCAGCACCTCGGGCGCTCCATCCTGCTCCGCCAGCCAGGCGCCCTGCAGCATGTGTTCGGACATCGTCACCGGCTCGCCGAGATAGGATTCCGCACCCCGGCGCTCGAAGATGTCGGCGATGAATTCGACGATGTTGTCCGCGTTCAAATCCCGGCCGCTCATTCCGCGGCCTCCTTGAAGCCGTGCTCGATCGCCGCGAGCGTCGACAACAGACCGTCCTTGTCGGCGTAGCATCCCTGCAGCCAGCGCTTGCCGGCGCCTGAAAACGCCTTGCGGGCATGCATGACCCGTGTGTTGTCGACGATGAAGGCCTGGCCCGCCTCCAGCTTGAAGGTCACTTCGAAGGACGGATCCTCGATCAGCTTGGCGAACCGGCGATAGGCGCCATAGTAGGCGTCCATGTCGGCGAAAGGCACGTCGACGACAGGCGCCAGCGAGCGGTTGTTGAAGCGGATGCAGATCAACTCGCCATCCGGTCCAAGCTCGATCATCGGACGCTTGGATTGCAGCCTAACGCCGGATGAGCCGGCATATTCGAAACGCGCCGGACAGGAACTCAACAGCCGGAGGCCTTCAGGGTTCTCGGCCTGCAGCGCCGCCGCGACGGCAAAACCGTCGACAACGCTGGATTCCCCACCCTCCACCGTATTCTCGATGCAGGACAGGATCTGCAGGGTCGGCACCGGATCGCGATAGGGGTTGTCCGTATGCGCCTGGAGGCCGAGATTGGTGTAAGCGAGATTGTTCGGGTTGACCTCGGCGCGCACTTCGAACCAGCGGCCGTAGTTGGTCTCCCTGATATAGCCGAACAGATCGGAGACCTTGCACAATGCCCCGGATTCCGCCGGCAGGCCGTCCATCACGGCAAAGCCATAGGTCCTCACCGCGGAAAGCCAATCGCGCAGGACTGTACGGTCACGGCTGGCGGCAGCGTAGCCGGCGCGTGGGACCGAGTTCTGCATGCTGGCCTTGGTCCAGCGCACAATATCCTCTCCGGTCCAGCCAGCCCCGCGCGCCGTATCGCGATCGTAGGCATTGGCGCTCAACCAGGCAGTCGGAAAGCTGACGGTCTTCTGCTCCGGCACGAAGCTGATCTCGAGGGCATCGCCCTTGATCGCGGCCGCGCTGATCTTCGTGTCGGCCGGAATGTCGAGGATGGTAATCAGGCGCTGGCCGTTGCCGGCGCTGCGCGTCTTGGCGTCCAGCGCATTGTCGCGCAGCCACATGGCATGAAAGCGGGTGCGCCTCCCGCCCTGCCAGCCAAGTTCGATTGTTCTGCCGTCGTCGCCAACCAGCGCCTCGGTCAACATGGAAATACTGTTCCTGTCCGTTACGGCCCACGGCCCGATCCATGGGTTTCGATTGCATGTTGACCGCGCGAACGGCATAACTCAAATTATCGTTTTTTGGCCAATGACCGCAAATAGCTAATGGCTCGAAGATCCATTCCCTCCCTGCCCCCGCTCGACTGGCTGCGCAGTTTCGAGGCCTCGGCACGGCTGTCGAACTTCACGGCGGCGGCGGCCGAACTCGGCCTGACACAGGCAGCCGTCAGCCAGCATATCCGGCTGATCGAGGAACGATTGAAGACGCGCCTGTTCTTACGGCTGGCGCGTGGTGTCGCGCTGTCGCCGGAGGGCGCCGCCTATCTGCCGCACATCCAGTCGGCCTTCGCCACCATCTCCAGCAGCACGACGGAACTGTTCGAACCGCGCGCCGTCCAGACCGTCTCGATCCGGGTGCCGATCTCCTTCGCCTTGCTGGTGCTGGTCCCGGCACTGCCTGATCTTGCCGAGGCGCTGCCGCGCATCCAGCTCGATCTGGTGACGATCCATCGCCCGACCGACTACGACCTGCCGGGCTCCGCGCTCGACGTCCGTTTCGGCAACGGATCCTTTCCCGGACGCGAGGCCGACAGGCTGACGGCCGAGCGGCTCGTGCCGGTGGCCAGCCCGGCCCTGGCCGGCGCCGCCGACTGGACATCCCTGCCGCTGCTTCTGGTCGCCGGCGCGCGCGAGATGTGGGCGGAATGGTTCGCGGCGGCCGGATTGGCCGGCCACCCCCAGCGATCCCACCGCTTCGACAGTTTCGTCGCCGCGATGGAAGCGGCGAGTGCCGGCGCCGGCGTGCTTCTGGGGTCGCGGCCGCTCGTCGACGCGGCACTCAAAAACAGGACCTTGGTGCCGCTTTCCGATTTCGAGCTCTCCAGCACCTCGGGCCATTTCCTGACCCGGGCGCCGACCGTGCGCCTGACCAGTGCCGAGCAGGATTTCCGCCGGTGGTTGCTGAGCCGCCTCTCCAGTGCGGCTTCGGCCTGACGGCGCGGAACTACCGCGACGGAGTGCCTATACGCTTCCAGTAGATCAGCGTGCCGGTCAGCCCACCATGCGGCTTCAGCGCATAGTCCGGTATTTCCCCGGTCAAAGTAAAACCGAGTTTTTCGTAGAGGCCCGAAGCGCCCTCCTCGGTCGCCGTGTCAAGAACCAGAAGCGTGCGCCCCTTGTCGGCTGCGAGACGCTCCGCCGCTTTCATCAGACGCGTTCCGACACCCCTGCCCCGGTATTCGACCGATGTCATCAGCTTGGCGATCTCGGCCCGGTGCGGCTGGTTGGGCGGGCAGTCGAGCAGCAAGGTGACGGTACCGACCAGGGCTCTGCCATCCCACGCGCCAAGCACCATCCTTTCGCCTCTTGCCGCCGCGGCCAGCGACCGCTCCCAGAATGCGCTTGCCGCCTCGGGCGCCAACGGATGCATGAAGCTGACCGAACCGCCGGCGGCAACCGTCTCGACCAGCAGGTCAGTCAGCATAGGCAACGTCTCGGCACTGGCGCTCAGGGCTCGGATTTCGATGGAATTCATGCCTGGTCCTCTGGAAACGGTGAATGGGCTCGGTTGCGTGCCGGCGTCAGTCGAGATGGCGCACGCGGCGTCGCTTGCGCGCGGCCTTGATGGCGCTGATGCGCTCGGCGTCGTATTCCCTGAGGTGCCGACCGCGCTCGAGTATCTCGAGCGTGTATTCCTCATAGGTCAGGCCCAGCCGTTCGGCCTTGTCCATGCGCATCAGCATGACGTCCCGGCTCGGCGCCTTCCATGCCTTGGCGTGCGCCGCCTGCCAAGCTAGGAAGATATACGGATCGCCCTTGCCCCATGGCGGCCCCTTGTAATCGTCAAGCGGCGGCCCCCCATTGTGGGAGCGCTTTGGCCGTCGTGCCATGATGTCAGCCCCTGACCAGCGCCACGAGATAGTCGGCGCCCGCCTCCAGGGCATGGAAGGTGCAGTCCGACGGCGCTCCGAGCGCCAGGCAGTCGCCGGGTTCCAGCCTGTGCACCACATCGCCCTCGGTGAAGTCGAGCCGGCCGGAAATCAGCCAGATCTGCTGCTTGATGAAGGCGTAGGAGGCCGACGGCAAGCTGACCCTGGCGCCGGCCGGCAGATGTACCTTGATCAATTCGAGTGGCATGTCGCATGCCGGTGACAGATGCCGCCTGACATAGCCCGTGTCGGGATCGCGCCATACCGGCTGGTCGGCCTCGCGCAGCACCCCGCCACCTTGCAATTCCACCCGCGCGATGAGGGTCGACAGCGTCATGCCGAAGGCGGCCGCGATGCGCACCAGAAGGGTCGCCGTCGGGCTGGTCATGCCGCGCTCGATCGTGCTCAGCATCGCCTTGGAAACGCCGGACCGCTCGGCGAGCTCGGCCAATGACCAGTCCCGCATGGTCCGTTCGGTACGGATTCGCCTGCCGATGCCCTGGGAAATATCGTTCGCTATATCATCCATTCGTCCGTTATAGCGAAACTCCGACAATGGAGAAGAGCCATTTTGCAACAATTTTCAACAAACCCTTAATCCTCCTTACACCATCCAGCCTCATCCGACCTTAACCCCATTCCGCTAGGGTCCATGCTCCAGGGAAATGGGGATTGGCCTGTCCATGTATGTCGAACGCGAAGCTTCCGTCGGAGGACCGACATCGCAGGAGCGCCGCAACGCAGAGCAGAACGACCGGCGCATCCTGGGCAATGTCGTGCAATGCGACGGCGCGCGCGCCACCATAAGCGCCTATGCCGACGACATTGACGGCGCCGTCACCGGCCTGTGGACGGTCGGCAAGATGATCTCCATCAATCTGGGCACGACGCGAACCGTCGGCCTGGTCTATGCCATCGGCAAATCGGACCGCGCCTGGAGCGATGAGGGCCAGAACGCCATCGAGGTCAGCATCGAGCTGATTGGTGAAGTCCGCGACGCGGCCGAACCCGGCGCCAAGCCGATCTTCGACCGCGGCATCACCACCTATCCACACATTGGCGCCGTCGCGCACCGCATCCGCAGCCGCGACCTCCAGGCCGTCTACGACCTGGCCGGCCGGCATTCCATCACCATCGGCTCGCTGTCGCAGGACGAGGCGATCGCCGCCAACATCGCCATCGACGACACGCTGGCGCGCCATTTCGCCATCGTCGGCACCACCGGCGTCGGCAAGTCCACCGCCGTCTCGCTGCTGCTGCGCAAATCGATCAGGGCGCGACCCGACCTGCGCATCCTGATCCTCGATCCGCACAACGAGTTCGCGGCCTCGCTGCCCGAATATTGCGTAAGGGTCGATTCCAAGACGCTCGACCTGCCGTTCTGGATGTTCAAGCTCGAGGAATTCGCCGAGGTGCTGTTTCGGGGTCGTGAAACCGACCCGGAAGAGCTCGACGCTTTGCGCGATCTCATTCCGCTCGCCAAGAATCTCTACCGCAACCCGAGCTCGGGCGCCTATCTCAGGCGCGGCAGCGATGCGCTGACCGCCGATACGCCTGTGCCTTACCGCATCGCCGACCTGCTCAAGCAGATCGACGAGCGCATGGGCATGCTCGAAAGCAAGAACGAACGCCCGACGCTCAAATCGCTGAAGACGCGGATCGAATCGGCGGCCGCCGATCCGCGCTACCGCTTCATGTTCAACTCGCGCCTGATCGAGGACACCATCCACGAGACGATCGGCAACATTTTCCGCGTGCCGCATCACGGCCGCCCGGTAACCTGCTTCGAGATGGCCGGCATGCCCTCCGAAGTGGTCAACTCCGTCTGTTCGGTGCTGGCGCGCCTGGCCTTCGACCTTGCTTTGTGGAGCGAGGGCAAGCTGCAACTCCTGCTGCTGTGCGAGGAAGCGCACCGCTACATGCCGGCCGATGCGCGCCTCGGCTTTGCGCCGACACGCCACGCGCTGTCGCGCATCGCCAAGGAAGGCCGCAAATATGGCTGCTACCTCGGCGTTGTCACCCAGCGTCCGGGCGAGCTCGACCCGACCATCCTGTCACAGTGCTCGACCTTCTTCGCCATGCGGCTCGCCAACGAGCAGGACCAGGCGATCATCCGCTCGGCCATCGCCGACTCGTCCGCCTCCACGCTGGCCTTCCTGTCGTCGATGGGCCAGCGCGAAGCCATTGCCTTCGGCGAAGGCGTGGCGACGACGATGCGGCTGAAATTCGAAAGACTGCCGGCGCAGCTGATCCCCGGCACGTCCAGGCGCGAAGAAACCGCGTCGCCGAAGAGCGGCGACGATGTCGACCTGGTGGCGATCGTCGAGCGGTTGCGCAACGTGCCGAAGCCACAGCAGCAGGCGATCCCCTTCGCCGAGGTGGTCGATTCCGGCCGGCAGGCCGGTGATCCTGATTATCGCAAGCCGGCAACCGCCCGAGTCCAGTCGGACGACGATTTCGACATGCGCTACGGCCTCAAACCCGCGACCTTCGGCCTGCGTCCCCAGAACGATTGAGCCTGCAGCTCGCGGACGATCGACTGGGAAGCCGCACCAAGCCTCAACAAGTTCTGCTTCGTGGGCCGTCTTGGGTAAATCCCGTCAGGGATTTCGTCAGGCTGAGTCCGGGTGGTGCTGTTTTCGAGAACCGGAGCGGAGCGGACATTCAGTCCGTGAGCACCGGAAGCGCAGAAAACAGCGGCAGACGGCCAGCCTCACGAATTCAATGATGGGATTTCAAGCGCAGACGCGGTTGCGGCCTTGCCTCTTCGCCTCGTAGAGCTGACGATCCGCGCGACGGTAAAACTCCTCGGCCGTTTCCTTGCGGTCCCACACGGCAAGGCCGACGCTGGTCGTGATCTTGAGCCGGACATTGCCCGAGAGGACCGACATGTTGGCGATCGCCCTGCGGATGCGCTCGGCGAATTTGGCCAGCAGTTCCGCCTCCATGTTGGGCGTGACCACGGCGAACTCCTCGCCACCCAACCGCGCCACCACGTCGTGGTAGCGTGTCATGTCCTTGAGGCAGTTGGCGACAGCCCGGAGCACCTCGTCGCCGACATCGTGGCCATGGGTGTCGTTGACCTGCTTGAAATGGTCGAGATCGAGGATCATCAGCCCGACCGGCTTTTCGATGCGCCGGAACTCCTCGAGATATTCCTTCAGCGCATCGTCGAAATAGCGCCGGTTCTGCATGCCGGTCAGGCCATCCGTCAGGGCGGCATGCTCGAGCGTTTCGGAGCGGGCGCTGAGTGAAACCGTCATGGCGCGCAGCTTGCCTTCTTCCGTCGCCTGTTTGCGGATCAGCGGATAGATGAAGAAGATGCCGAAAAACAGCGCGGTCGCAAGCAGCACGCCCGTCGCGAACAACAGCTTGTTGAGGTAGATGACCTTGTCCAGGCCCGAGGCCGTATGGAGTTCGGTGGCGAAGGATTGCAAGAGCCCATAAGCGTGCAGCGTCACCAGGCCGGCGGCCAGGATCACGAAGATAAAGACGAAGAAAGCGGATTCCGCCTTATGGAAACGCATCTGCTCCCCGATGGAAAAGTACCCATCGACCTTATGGCACGGACCGACTTACGGAGCGTTAATTCCAACAACTTCGGCGAGAACCTTTCCCTCGATGTCGACTTTTTAAGTTGCATTAGCAACCAGCGTTGAAATCTTGGTTTCGAGATCGTCACCCGGGCACAGTCTTTGCCATTCCGGCCCCAGCTGATGTCGAAACCAGGTCGCCTGCCGCTTGGCATATTGCCGTGTTGCGATCTTGGCGCGTTCGATCGCCTCGGGAAAGCTGGATTGTCCGGCCATCGCGGCCTGGAGTTCGCGAACGCCGATCGCCTTCATCGCCGGCAGATCCGGATCGAGGCGAAGGGCCGCCAATTGCCTGACCTCTTCCAGCGCACCCTTTTCCAGCATCTGGTCGAAGCGCCTTTCGATGCGATCAACCAGCGCCGCCCGGTCCGACTCGATGACCAGAAAACGGGCCGTCTGCCTGTCGATGAGCGGGCGACCGCGCGCGGCCTGCCAGTCCAGGATCGATCGGCCGGAGGCGTCGAGCACCTCCAGCGCCCGCACGATGCGCTGGCTGTCGGTTGGCTTCAGCTGCATTGCGGCTCTCGAATCCTCGCGCAGCAACAAGGCGTGCAGCTTGACCGCGCCTTGCTCCTTCAGCTCATGGCGCCAACGGTCGCGGATCCGCTGCGGAATATCGGGCATTTCGGAAATGCCTTCGGCCAGCGCGCGAAAATAAAGGCCGGTGCCGCCGACGAAGATTGGCCTCCGCGAGAGCGTTCCCTCGTCGATGAGTTTCATCACGTCGCGCAGCCAGGCGCCGGTGGAATAGGCGCTGCCGGGATGGACGTGCCCGTAGAGAAAATGCGGCACGCGTGCAAGCTCGGCCGCCTCCGGCCTCGCGGTCAACACGTCGAGAACAGAATAGCCTTGCATGGAATCGGTGTTGACGATGACGCCGCCTGTGCGCTCGGCCAGATCGAGCGCCAGCGCCGACTTGCCGCTGGCGGTCGGCCCGGCTATCAGGATCGCGTTCTTCACGCGGCCCTCGCCCGCATCCGCGCCGGAATTCTCGATGCCGCTCATTGCCACGCTTGTTTCCCGTCCCGCAGACCGCGCTCTGTCGCCGTCGCTTGCGAATATGGCCTCGCGCTCGGTGGGCGCAAGCACTGTTATCTGGCTGGCAGAAGGGATTGCCTGCGATCTCGCCTTGCCGCAAGCGGCCGACGCCGCCGATATCACCGCTGCGCTGCGCACCGTACTGGCCGCCGAACCGGTCGATGTGATCGTCCAGCAGGCCGAAACGCGTCGCAAGAAAATCCTCCTCGCCGACATGGATTCGACCATGATCGACCAGGAATGCATCGACGAACTGGCCGACGAGATCGGCGTCAAGGAGCACGTCGCGTCGATCACCGCGCGGTCGATGAACGGTGAGATCGCCTTCGAGCCGGCGCTGCGCGAACGCGTGGCGCTGCTCAGGGGCCTCGATGCCGCCGTCGTCGACCGCATCGTCGCCAACCGCATCACATTGGCCTCGGGCGGCCGGGCGCTGGTCCAGACCATGCGCGCCAACGGCGCCTGGACAGCGCTCATCTCGGGTGGCTTCGAGGTCTTCACCACGCGCATCGCTGATATGCTCGGCTTTCAGGAAAACCGCGCCAACCGTCTGCTCGAACAGGACGGACGCTTCACCGGGCTGGTTGGCGAGCCGATCCTCGGCCGCGCCGCCAAGGCCGAGGCGCTGATCGACATTTCGGCGCGCCTGGGATTGACGCCGGCCGAAGCCATTGCCGTTGGCGACGGCGCCAACGATCTCGACATGATCCGCCTCGCCGGCACCGGTGTGGCGCTTCATGCCAAGCCGGTCGTGGCGGCGCAGGCCAAGGTCCGCATCGACCATGGCGACCTGACGGCCTTGCTCTATGTCCAAGGCTATCGTCAGGAAGAGTTTGTGCAATGAAACCTATGCGCACCGAGCGCCTCATCCTGCGCAATTGGGAAGAGCGCGACCGTGAGCTCTTCCATCGCATCAACTCCGATGACCGCGTCATGGAGTTCTTCCCGTTCCGCCGCGACCGCGCCGCGGCGGACGCCAAGATGGACCAGGTCCGCGCCTGGGTCGATGCGGATGGCTATGGCTTCGCCGCGGCCGAGATTGCCGCCACCGGCCAGTGCGTCGGCTTTGTCGGACTATCAGGAACGGAGGATATGGACGTGCTGCCGGCCGGCACGATCGAGATCGGCTGGCGGCTGGCGCCCGAATTCTGGGGCAAGGGCTATGTCACCGAGGCCGCCGAGGCGTGGCTCGCCTATGGTTTCGAGACGCTCGGCCTCGACGAGATCGTGTCCTTCGCCGTCGCCGAAAACCACCGTTCGACCGCCGTCATGAAACGCCTCGGCATGACGACCGACCCGTCGGCCGATTTCGATCATCCCGGCATTCCCGACAGCCATCCCGCGCTCAAGCGCCATGTGCTCTACCGGCTCTCGCGCGCCGCGTGGCGGGCGCGAAAAAAGGCGGCCGGTTAGCCGCCTTCTGGAAGTCGCTTGATTGAAAGCTCAATCCATCCGGATCGTCACAAAGCGCAGTTCACCGGTCTTCGACGCCAGCATCAGCAGCGCGTTCTTGCGCCCCTGCTCCTTCAGCGCGCCGATCCGATCCATGACATCCTTGGGCGTGGCGACCGATTCCTGCGCGATCTCGGTGATCACCTCGCCCGGCTGGATGCCTCGCTCGGCGGCGGCCGAGTCCTTTGCCACGTCGGTGATGACGACGCCGGAGACATCGGCGGCGATGCTGAACTTCTTGCGCGTCTCGTCGTTGAGCTCGCCGACGGTCATGCCAAGCACCGAGGCGGTCGAGACCGCCGGAGCCTTGTCGCCGCCCTTGTCCTGATTGGTATTGCCCGGCTCACCGCTTGCGAGCTTCTCACCATCCTCAAGCCGGCCGAGCGTCACCTTCACGGTCTGCTCGACACCCTTGCGCACGATCAGCACGTCGACGGCCTTGCCGACGGGGCTTTCGGCGACCACGCGCGGCAGGTCGCGCATTTCATGGATGTCCTTGCCATCGAACTTGATGATGACGTCACCGGCTTGGATGGTGCCGTTGTCGACGGGACCGCCCTTGATGACGCCAGCGACCAACGCGCCCTTGGCCGTGGTCATGCCGAGGCTTTCGGCGATGTCGGCCGTCACCGGCTGGATGCGCACGCCGAGCCAGCCGCGCCGCGTCTCGCCATACTGGCGCAACTGGTCGACAACACCCGAGGCGAGCTGCGAGGGGATGGAAAAACCGATGCCGATCGAGCCGCCGGACGGCGAAATGATCGCCGTGTTGATGCCGATGACCTCACCGGCGCTGTTGAACAGCGGTCCGCCCGAATTGCCCCGATTGATCGCGGCGTCAGTCTGGATGAAGTCGTCATAGGGACCGGAGTTGATGTCGCGGTTGCGCGCCGAGACGATGCCGACCGTGACCGTGCCGCCAAGGCCGAACGGATTGCCGACCGCCATCACCCAGTCGCCGACGCGCATCTTGGTGGAATCGCCGAACTTCACCGCGGTCAGCTTGTGGCCTTTCGGATCGACCTTCAGCACGGCGACATCGGTCTTGGTATCGGTGCCGACCAGCGTCGCCTTCAGCGTCACCCCATCGGAGAAATTGACCTCGATGTCGTCGGCATCGGCGATCACGTGGTTGTTGGTGACGACGATGCCTTGTTCGGCGTCGATGACGAACCCCGAGCCCAGCGACTGCACCTTCTGCGCGCTATTGTCCTTGCCGCCGCCGCGATTCTTGAAGAAATCGTCGAAGAAGTCCTGGAACGGCGAGCCTTCGGGAAGCTGCGGCATCGGCACGGCACCGGGACCTTCCGTGCCCTTCACCGTCTGCGAGGTCGAGATGTTGACCACCGCGCCGAGCAGGCCTGCCGCGAGGTCGGCCACCGAAGCAGGCCCGTCATTGGCGAATGTCGGCGTCACGAAGGACGGGATGGCGGCGGTGCCGACAAGAAGCGCCGCCGTGCCAGCGATGAACGTCCGCCGTACCGTGCGCAGAAGCAGTGTGGATGTCATCGAGAGGCCTCCCGGTATTTCTGAGAAAGAAAGCGCAACGGCGAAAACACCGTGTCGCGCCATGTTGGCAAAAAATAAGGCACGTTTGCGGCTAGGACTATCCGCGGAGGATAAATCCTCCGTTATGCCCGAGACGAAAACCGGCCGCCTCATCCACCCCGCACCAGCCAGACGACGCCGACACCGATGGCGACCGCGGCCAGCCCGGCGATCCGCAACGCATTCTCCGGCATCGACAGCACCTCGCCCGCGAGCTTCCTCGCGAAGCCGGGAAAGCCGCCATAGACCAGGCCCTCTATGACGAAGACCAGGCCTATCGCCGCGAAGAAATCCTGCACCGGCCGTTACTGGCTGGTGCTGGGTTGTGTCGTCGGCGCGGCAGGCGCCGATGCTGGTTTCGCCGGCCCTTCCTTGCCATCGGGATCGCGGAAGTAGCGGAAGAACTCCGAACTCGGCGACAGCACCATGGTCGTCCCGGTATTGTCCAGCGCCGTGCCGTAGGCGTTCATCGACCGGTAGAAATCGAAGAAGGCCGGATCACGCTTGTAGGCGTCCGCGAAGGTGGCGCTGCGTTGGGCCTCGCCTTCACCGCGCAGGATCTCGGACTCCTTCTGCGCTTCGGCGACGATCTCGACGACCTCGCGGTCGGCGCGGGCGCGGATACGCTGCGCCGCCTCGTTGCCGCGTGCCCTGAGTCTTTCGGCCTCGGCCAGACGTTCGGCCTTCATGCGATCGTAGGTCTGTTGCGAGACCTCGGCCGTGAGGTCGGTCCGGCGGATGCGGACATCCTCGATCTGCAGGCCGAGCGAGGTGGCGTCGGGCCGGAGCTGATCGCGCACTTCGCGCATCATCACCGCGCGCTCTTCGGAGAGTGCGGCCTCGAAGTCGCGCAGACCGTAGACGCGGCGCAAGGCGGCGTCGAGGCGGGTCCTGAGCCGCGCTTCGGCGAGTTCGATCTGGCCGGACACCGCGGCACGGAACACGCGTGGATCCGAAATGCGGTAGGCGATGAAGGCATCGACCTCGTAGAACTTGCCGCCCGAAACCTGGACGCGGATGTTGTCGAGGTCGAAACGCAGCACCCGGTTCTCGATCAGTTGCACCGTGTCGGCGTCGAAGAACGAGAACGGCGCCTTGAAGTAGATGCCAGGTTCGGTCTTGACGTCGACGATTTCGCCGAAGCGCAGCACCAGCGCCTGCTGGCGCGCATTGACCACGAAAACCGACGAATAGATCAGGAACAGGATAACCGCCGCGATGACGACGAAGACGGGAAGACGGTTGCCCATCACCGGTTACCTCCCGTGTTCGCGCCAGGCGTGGCTGGTGCAGGCGCTTTCTGCTGCAATGCCGGCAGCGGCAGATAGGGAACGACCCCTTGCCCGTTGCCCTGCTCGACGATGACCTTGCCGGAGTCCTTCAGAACCCTCTCCATGGTTTCGAGATAAAGGCGCTTGCGCGTTACGTCGGGCGCCTTGGCGTATTCGTCGTAGACGGAGATGAAGCGCTGCGCCTCACCTTCGGCTTCCTGCACGACCCTGTTCTTGTAGGCGGCCGCGTCTTCGCGGATCTGTGCGGCCTCGCCGCGCGCCTGACCGAGCTTCTGGTTGGAATACTGGTTGGCCTGCTCGACGAACTTGTCCTCGTCCTGTTCGGCGCGCTGCACCTCGTCGAAGGCGTCAGCCACTTCGCGCGGCGGTGCCGCGTCCTCGATCGAGATGGCGTTGACCTGCAGGCCGGCCTTGTAGCCGTCCAGCGTCGTCTGGATGATCTCGCGCACCGAGGCCGCTATGCCCTGGCGGTCGTCGCGGAAGATATCCTGCGCCGGCCTGCGGCCGACGGCTTCGCGCATGGCACTTTCGGCGACCTGCCGCAGCATGCCGTCCGGATCGGAGACGTCGAACAGATAGGCCCGGGGATCGGAGACCTGATAGGCCACCGAAAACTGCACGTTGACGATGTTCTGGTCGCCCGACAGCATCAGGCCGTTGCCGCTGGTGTTGCCGCCGCCGATATCGACGAGCTGCTCGGAAATCTTGGCCGTCTCGACGGTTTCAAGCGGCCACCAATGGAAATGCAGGCCGGGCTGCGACAGTTGGGCCTTCGGCTTGCCAAAGCGCAGTTCGACCGCGACCTCGTCGGGCTGCACGGTATAGACGGCCTGGAATGCCCACAGAACGACCAACACCGCGGCGATCAGCCCGAACACGGCCGGACTGGCGCCACCGCCGCCGGGCAGCGCGCGCCGCAGCCGGTCCTGTCCGCGGCGGATGATGTCTTCAAGATCGGGAGGCGAGCCCTGCGGGCCGCTCGGTCCCTTTGGCCCCTGCCCCCAGGGTCCCTGATTGTTGCCGCCGCCCCCCCAAGGGCCGCCGCCTCCGCCACTCTTGTCGTTCCAGGGCATGAATGTCCTTTCGCTTGGAATTCCCTCAAGCGCCGGCGTTGCGGCGCAAATCCAGTTGTTCTTCTATAGGGACGCCACCGCACGCTTTCAACGCGATGCGCCGCGACTTCATCCGTTTTGGGCCGGTAGCGACCCTTTGTCGTCCTTCAATACCGTTTTTGTCTTTCAAAGTATGTCGCGGCGGCGCTCGTAAACCGTATAGCGTGTTGCATGGCTGTCCTTTTCGCCGGCCGGAATATCCTGCGTCCTTACCACGCGCCAGGATTTCGGATCGATCGGCGGGAAATGCGCATCGCCGTCGACGGCGGCCAGCACATGGGTGACGTGCAGCCGGTCGGCCAGCGGCAGCGCCTGGGCATAGATCTCGCCGCCGCCGACAACGCAGACCTCGTCCACGCCAGCCATGCAGCGTCCGCGCACCGTTGCCAGCTGAATCGCGGCTTCCAGCGTATGCGCCACCTCGACGCCCTCGGCGCGCCAGGCCTTGTCGCGGGTGACGACGATGTTCAGCCGGCCCGGCAATGGCCCGCCTATGCCCTCATAGGTCTTGCGGCCCATGATGATGGGCTTGCCCATCGTGTCTGCCTTGAAACGCTTGAGATCGGTGGAGAGCCGCCAGGGCAATCCACCGTCCCGGCCGATCACGCCATTCTCCGCGATGGCAACGTAGATCGCGATGTGCATCAGTTCGCATCCCCGCCATTGCTGTCCGACGGTTCGAGCAGCAGGATATCGATATCGTGCTCGGGATAGAAATCGTCCGCCGTCATCTCGAAGGCCGTCGGCCCGACCTTTTTGACGTTGTCGCCACAGAACGAAACCAGCGCTTTCGGATTGCCCTTGTCGACGGTCAGCTTGAACTTGCCGATGCTGCCGGCCGCCCAGTTGCCGCCGGTGGTCAGGATATAGGCGATACGGCGCTCGTAATACCGGGGATAACCGTCCGCATTGTCCTTGGCGGCCTTTCGCACCGCATTCTCGAACGTATCGTCCATGCAGTAGCGGGTCTTGTAGGCCGCGTACTGCCCCTGGAACTTGCCGTCGTAAAAGAAACTGACCGAAGACGTACCGCCGACGCTGGGCTTGTAGCGGTGCGAGACATGAACGTCCTTGTTCGCCGGAAAGGTCGAGCGCCACCAATAGGTCGAGCGCAATTGCCAGAAGGGTGTATAGGCTGGGGTGGCGCCCGGGCCGCTATCCGCCGCTGGATCTTGTATGATGATGCCGCGGCTCTCCCAGTCCCGGGCAACCGCCCGCGGCAGCTTCGCCAGTGCCGCCTTGGCCGCGTCGCCGAACGGATTGAACGGCACATTCTGCGCCTTGAGGTCGGCACTGATGTCGATACCGAGCGCAAACACCTTCTGTTCGAGCTGCGGTGTTGCCGGGGCACCGTCGATCGTCACCTCGAAGCCGAGGAAATTGTCGCTCTGGTTTTCGGGGATCGCCGGCATCTCCTCCGGATCGCCCGAGATGTCGGGCATCGGGAAGGCGACGATCGCTTCAACGTCCTTGTCGGTGTTGTTGTGGAAGACGTAGTCGACCGTCACCTTTTCCGGCGAGATGAAGAGGTCCTCGCTTTGCATCGCCACGGCGTCGCTGCGTGACAGGATCAGGCCGCCGGTGCCGAGTTCGGCAATCGAGTCGTTGGCAAAGGCAGGCGCGATTGAAAACGCCAACGCCACGGCCAGAACATATCGCAACATCGAAGCCCCCTCGGCTGGAATGCCTAGGATGACCCTAGCTGTTTCGACCTGGCGTTTCAAAGCCCTTCCGCATCCGAGGCACGCCGGTCTGGACTATCAGGTTCCGATCGGGCAGGAGTTCGCTCCATGCGCAAACTTCTCGTCATCGGCATCGGCGCCGGCAATCCCGACCACCTGACCGTGCAGGCCATATCAGGTCTGAACCGAGCCGACGTGCTGTTCATCCCCGACAAAGGGGCTGACAAGAACGACCTGGCCGAGCTGCGGCGCGAGATATGCGACCGCTTCGTCACCAACCCCAAGTCACGCCGGGTCGAGTTCGACGTGCCGGTGCGCGCCGAACCGACGTCCTCCTACCGCTCGACCGTCGACGACTGGCACGAAGCCATCGCCGCCATCTATGAAGGCCTGATCGGCGACGAACTCGGCGACGACGGCTGCGGCGCGTTCTTGATCTGGGGCGATCCCTCGCTCTATGACAGCGCGCTACGCATCCTCGAGCGGGTGAGCCTGCGAGGCAACGTCGCCTTCGAACTGGAGGTCATCCCTGGCATCACAGCCATCCAGGCGCTTGCAGCCAGCCACAAAACAGCACTGAACCGCATCGGAGATTCCATCCTGATCACCACCGGCCGGCGGCTGACCGAGGAAGGCTTGCCGGAAAATGCCGGCTCGGCGGTGGTCATGCTCGACGGCAAATGCGCCTTCAACACGCTTGCCGACAAGGATGTCTTCATCCAGTGGGGCGCCTATCTCGGCACGCCGGACGAGATCATCATCTCCGGCCGTCTCGGCGATGTCGGCGCCGAGATCGAAAAAGTCCGCGAGGGCGCCCGCCGAAAGAAGGGCTGGATCATGGACACCTATCTTCTGCGCAAGCCGGAGTAAGGGCAGTAGGCAGTAGGCAGTAGGCAGTAGGGAATGATATTCCCGAAGTGAAGTAAGTCATCTGTTCGAACAAAAAGCTCCGACGGTCGAGAACGGTGCTGCCACCCTACTGCCTACTGCCTACTCCCTTATTGCGCTACCCCGCATCAATCTCCGCTTGCAACGCATCCATATGCGTCGCTGCCGCGGCGGACGCCGCCCGCTCGATGGCACGAAAGCGGCTGACCACCGCAAGGCCGACAGTCGTCAATTGCGCGCCACCACCCTTGCGGCCCCCGGTCTGCGCCGAAACCAGCGGCTTGCCGAATACCCGGTTCATATCCTCGACCAGATCCCAGGCATGCTTGTAGGACATCTCCATGCCGCGTGCGGCGGCTGAGATCGAGCCGAAGGTGGCAATGTGCTCCAGCAGTTCGATCTTGCCCGGACCGATTCGCCCGTCCGGATCGAGATTTATCCGCAAGCTCAGCGACGGCATGTGCTGTCCTCCGCGATCACATTAGCCTCTCTCGATCCATAGCGCTATTCCGAAATGATATAGCGATCGCATCCGGCGGTCAGCCATCCGCTTCGACCGGCAAGCCGGCGCTGGTGTTGGCGCGGTCGAAACTCACTGTCTTGACCACCGCGAAAATCTTGCCGCCAAGCCGCAGCCTCAGCGCCTGCCGCGACTGTTCGGTGATCCGGGCCAGTACGGTTGCGCCATGGCAATCGATGCCGATCTCGACTGTCGGCCCCTCGCCCGGATTGATCGCGACGATCACGCCGGGCAGGATGTTGAGCGCGCTCAGGCCCGTTGGTTTCTCCGTCGCGATCATCACATCGCGGGCACGAATGCGGATACGCACAGGCGCTCCGGGCTTCATTGCAAGACGCGGCACGCGGATCTCGCCGGCGGCCGAGCCGAGCACGGTCATGCCGAAAGCCTCGTCGTGACGCAGCACTTTGGTATCCAGAACCGCACCGCCCTCGCCGCGCTCTTCCACCGGCAACAGGTCGAGCCTTTGCATGACGGCCTCGGTCGGACCGCTGGCGACGACCTTGCCTTGCGCCAGCATCACCACATCGCTGGCCAGCCGCGCCACTTCGGCGACCGAATGGCTGACATAGACGATCGGGATCTTCGTCTCGTCGCGCAGCCGCTCGATATAGGGCAGGATCTCGGCCTTGCGCGCCTCGTCGAGCGAAGCCAGCGGCTCGTCCATCAGCAGCAATCCGGGGCTGGCCAGCAGCGCCCGCCCGATCGCCACACGTTGCTTTTCGCCGCCCGAAAGCTTTGCCGGGCGCCTGTCCAGCAGCGGGCCGATGCCGAGCAATTCGACAACGGCCTCCATGTCGGCGTAGCGCTCCTTTGCCGGCGTGAACCAGCGGCCGTAGCGCAGATTGCTCATCACGCTCATATGCGGAAACAGGCGCGCGTCCTGAAACACCATGCCGATACGGCGTTTGTGCTTCGGCACGAAAATGCCGGCATCGGTGTCGACCAGCACGCGGCCCTCGACCTCGATGCGCCCCTTGTCGGGCCGGATCAGCCCGGCGATCATGTTTATCAGCGTCGTCTTGCCCGAACCGGACGCCCCGAACAGCGCCGTCAGCCGCCCGGCGCTCTCGAAGTGGACGTCGATGGCGAAATCGCCGAGCCGGTGGCCGATGTCGACGAGGACGCTCATTCGATATCCATTCGTCGGCCGACCCGCCGCGCCAGCACTTCCGAGGCGACCAGTGCCGTCATCGAAATGACAATCGAGATCAGCGTCAGCCGTAGCGCGCCTTCATCGCCGCCCGGCACCTGCGTGAAGGTGTAGATCGCCGACGGCAGCGTCTGCGTTTCGTTGGGAATGTTGGAGACGAAAGTGATGGTCGCACCGAACTCGCCCATCGCCTTGGCGAAGGCGAGGATGGAGCCGGCGATCAGCCCGGGCAGGATCAGCGGCAGCGTGATGGTGCCGAACACCCACAAAGGATTGGCGCCGAGCGTTCCCGCCGCCGCCTCCATCTTGCGGTCCACCGCCTCGATCGACAACCGGATCGCCCGCACCATCAAGGGAAAACCCATGACGCCGCAGGCGAGTGCCGCACCTGTCCAGCGGAACGAAAAGACGATGCCGAAATACTCGGCCAGGAAGGCTCCGGCCGGGCCGCGCTTGCCGAAAGTCAAAAGCAAGAGATAGCCGGTCACCACGGGCGGCAGGATCAGCGGCAGGTGAACCACGCCATTGAGCAGCGTCTTGCCCCAGAATTGGCCTCGGGCAAGCAGCAGCGCGATCGCTATGCCGGGCGGCAGGCTGGCGAGCATCGCCACGGTCGCCACCTTGATGGACAGCCGCACCGCATTCCATTCGTCGGGAGTGAGGTCCAGCAGCCAGTTCATGTCGAGGCATCAGGTCCTTTTCGAAACTCAGTTGCTCGGCGTCAGCACCGTGAAGCCCTGCTCCTTGAAGAGCGCGCCGGCCTTGGCCGACTGCAGGCACTTCAGGAAGGCCGGCGTATCCTTGTCCTTCGAGTCGGTGGTCTGGGCAACCGGATAGATGATCGGCGGATGCGAATCCTCCGGGAAGGTGCCGACCACCTTGACGCCCCTTTCGGCATGCGCGTCGGTGGCGTAGACAATGCCGAGCGCGGCTTCGCCTGTAGAAACCAGCTTCAGGGCGGCGCGGACATTCTCGGCTTGCGCCACCTTGCCCTCGACCGACGACCAGACGCCGAGCGATTCCAGCGCTGCCTTGCCGTACTTGCCGGCGGGCACCGCCTTGAAATCACCCATGGCGAGCTTGCCGTCGCCAACCAGCTTGGCCAGGTCGAACCCCTTCTCGATCTTGGCTTCGATTTTCGAATCCTTCGGCGCCACCAGCACGATCTCGTTGCCGAGCAGTTTCACTTCGGTGTCGGGCCTGGTCAGCTTCTTGTCGGAGAGATACTTCATCCAGTCGAGATCGGCCGAGATAAACACATCGGCAGGCGCCCCGCCCTCGATCTGCTTGGCCAGCGCCGAGCTCGCGGCGTAGGAGACCGTCGCGGCCTCGCCGACATCGGCTTCGCATGCCTTGTTCACCGCGTCGAGTGCATCCTTGAGACTGGCCGCTGCAAATACCACGACCTTGCCTTCCGCGTGTGCTGCCGGCACGCCGGCCATCAACGCCACTGCAAACCCGCCAATGGCGATCGCCTTCAACCCGAAACCTTTGCGTGTCATCGAAAACTCTCCCTGGTTTGAAATCCGATCGGCTCGAAGCCTGCCGATCGATATATCCGGATGAACATAACAAGGGAAGGCTTTTCACCCAATGACGTCATTGCGCCGGGACGTCGGGCCGACCTACCATGGGGCCGGTTTGGATACAGCGAAAAGCACGGAGTTAACCGAATGAAGATCAGCGCCCGCAACACCCTCAAGGGAACGATCATCGAGATCGTCAAGGGAGCCACCACCTCGCATGTCAGGATCGACATTGGCGGGGACGCCATCGTGACGGCCTCGATCACCAACGAGGCCCTGGCCGACCTCAAGCTCCAGGAGGGCAAGCCAGCTTACGCCGTCATCAAGGCTTCGGACGTGATGGTTGGGATCGACTGAGCCTGGTGGCTCACACCGCGATCGGCGCCTTGATCGACGCATCGGCGATGTAGTTTTCCAGGCGGAAATCCTCGAAGCGGAAGGCGAACAAATCCTTCACCTCCGGGTTGATCCACATCGTCGGCAGCGCCCTCGGCGTGCGCCGCAATTGTTCGCGCGCCTGTTCGAAATGATTGGAGTAGAGATGCGCGTCGCCGAGCGTATGGACGAAATCGCCGGGCTTCAGCCCGGTCACCTGCGCAACCATCATGGTCAGCAGCGCGTAGGACGCGATGTTGAACGGCACCCCGAGGAAGATATCGGCCGAACGCTGGTAGAGCTGGCAGGAAAGCCGGCCCTCGGACACATAGAACTGGAACAGGCAGTGGCAGGGCGGCAGCGCCATCGCCTCCACCTCGGCCGGGTTCCAGGCCGAAACGATCAGCCGCCGCGATTGAGGATTGCGGCGTATCTCCTTCAGAAGATTGGCGATCTGGTCGATCGAACCGCCATTGCCATCCGGCCAGGAGCGCCACTGCTTGCCGTAGACCGGGCCGAGGTCGCCATTCTCGTCGGCCCATTCGTCCCAGATCGTCACGCCGTGGTCTGTCAGGTATTTGATGTTGGTGTCGCCAGCCAGGAACCAGAGGAGTTCATGGATGATCGACTTCAGGTGCAGCTTCTTCGTGGTGGTGACGGGAAAACCGCGCGAGAGGTCGAAACGCATCTGGTAGCCGAAGACGGAGCGCGTGCCGGTACCGGTGCGGTCGCCGCGATCGGCACCGTTTTCCAGCACATGCTGCAGGAGGTCGAGATACTGGCGCATTGGTTCCGGCTCGATTCGAAGGGTATGCACTATAGCCGCCATACGGACGGCCGAACACTCAAAACGATGTCAGCGTTGCTGGCACCACCACTCTTCCCAAGCGTTTGCGCCGCCCCTCATTGCCCTGCCGGGCATTTCTCCCCGTATAGTGACGGGGAGAAAAAGGCTAGTTGCGACGTCGCGCGCTCTTTGCAACGCTGGCAATTGGCAAAACCGGCAATCGCAGCGTCCTTCTCCCCGTCACTATACGGGGAGAAGATGGCGGCAGCCAGATGAGGGGCAGCGCTAGCGCATGGTGAAGTGAAAAACAAACCTGTCCTGCCGCACCAGTCCTGGCGAACCGACCAGCGACCGTCAGAGCGAGCCGAGCTTGCCCAGTTCCTTGGCCACCAGATAATAGAAGGTCACTCGGCCCTTGCTGTGGTCCGCGTGCATTGCCTTGCAGGTTTTCTCGATCGCGGCATCGGCTTTCGCCCCATCGCTGACGCCGAGCTTCTTGGCCACCCAGCTCTCCTTGACGCGCTCAAGCTCCTTCGGGTCGGTGCAGGACACCAGCGAAGAGTCGCGGTTCCTCAGCGCAATACCCAGATGCTTGACGATCTTTTCGACGGCGTCGGCGCTGGCGCCCGCGTCGTATTTCTTCACATCCGCAAGATAGTCGGCCATCAAAATTCCCCTCGTCGGCGCCACGGATCCGATCGATGAGGGCTGTGGCGCTTCGCAACTTGTGCGCTAGGTCGGTAACTCCTCACCGCCCGCAAAGCTTCGGTTGAGACCGTGCCCAAGTCAACCCTCGCCGTCGCGATTTGACACAGGGACAAAGCCGCATTGCGGCCTTTCATTTCAGCGAAACGCCCCCTATATTCGTTTTGTCGGCTTGACCGACTATGGCGATAAACAGGCGATGAAATAAGCCGTTCGGACCCGGGGGCGGTACCCGGCGCCTCCACCAAAAGCCGCTGTTGACGACAGAGCGGTTTTTGCTGGGGGCGAAATAGGATCGACGAAGGTGTAAAGATCGTACTTTTGCCCGGCATTGTACCACCGTCATCGGGCTAAACTTATAGTTGCCAACGACAACTATGCGGAAGCACGTCTCGCTGCTTAATGCAGTGCGATAGCTTCAAATCAAGCCCTAGGGGTTCGCACTTCTAGGCGGGGTTCGGAGGTACCTGGCAACAGAAACCTCCACTTCTCCCCTCCCTCAATATACGCCACGCACGACGGCAAGGCTCTTGCTGTCCAGACTTCGCTCGACCCTGTTGGCCGCGAAGCCGCCGCGTCGCGTGCCTACCCGATGGACAAAAAGATGCAGAACGATTCCGATCGATTCTTCGTGCTGACCGGCGGCCCGGGCTCCGGCAAGACCACTTTGATCGAGGCGCTGAAACAGGCCGGGTTTGCGACGGCGCCGGAGGCCGGACGCGGCATCATTCGCGACCAGATGGCGATCGGCGGTCCCGCCCTGCCCTGGCGGGACCGCGCGCTCTTTGCCGAACTGATGCTGTCATGGGAATTGCGTTCCTGGCATGCCGCGCACGCCAAGTCCGGTCCGGTCTTCTTCGATCGCGGCGTGCCGGACACGCTCGGCTACCTCAGGCTCTGCGGCCTGCGGGTGCCGGATCATCTCGTCAATGCGGCGGAGAAATTCCGTTATGCGCGCCGTGTCTTCGTCGCGCCGCCCTGGCCGGAAATCTTCGCACAGGATGACGAGCGCAAACAGACGCTGGACGAAGCCAGACGCACCCATGATTCGGTGGCTGGCGTCTATGCCGAACTCGGCTACGAACTGGTGCCTCTGCCGCTTGTGCCGGTTGAGGAGCGGGTTCGCTTCATCCTCGTCGAGGCCGGTCTGCGGGCATAAAGGCTCCGAGCATGAAAAAGGCCGGGACGAACCCGGCCCCTTCCATGCGTTTTGCGGCTGCTTATTCCGCAGGCGCCTCGACGGCTTCGCGCGAGCGGCCGAGCGTGACTTTGGCCAGCGTGAACGAGATCACCGCGCAGAGCGTGATACCGGCGACCATCGGCAGCGGCGTGCCGTCGAAGAACACGCCGGCAACGCCCATCGCCAGCGCGCCTATGGCGAAGTGCAGCGTGCCCATCAGCGCCGAAGCCGTGCCTGCGATCTCCCCATGCTCTTCCATGGCCAGCACCGAAGTGGTGGGGATGACCAGGCCGAGGAAGCCGTAGCCGACGAACAACAGGGCCGCCATCACGTCGAGCCGGTCGACACCCGTCGCCATCACCGCCAGCAGCACCACCATCGTGGTCGCATAGCCCGTCACCGCGACGCGCACCACGCGCCGCAGCCCGAAGCGCTCGGCCAGCAGTCCCGTCAGCTGCGACATGCCGATGAAGGCCACCGCGTTGATCGAGAAGAACACGCTGTAGACCGAAGGCGACAGCCCGAAATGGTCGATCAGGATGAAGGATGAGCTCGACAGATAGACGAAGAAGCTCGCAATGCCGAAGCCTGCGATCGCCACCAGGCCAAGGAAGTTGCGGTCGCCCATGAGGAAACGATAGCCGGCAAGGGCGGTGCCAAAGGAGGAGCCAACGCGTTCTTCCGCCGGCCGCGTCTCCTTGAGCGAGGTCGCGAGCAAAATGGTGGCAAGGGCTGCCGCGCCGGTCACCGTCCAGAAGACGGCGCGCCAGCCGAAATTCTCGATGATCTGGCTGCCGGTCAGCGGCGCCAGGATCGGCGACACCGAAAACACCAGCATCAGCAACGACATCAGCTTGGCGGCCTCGTTACCGGTGTGCAGGTCGCGCACGATGGCGCGCGGCACGGCCATGCCGGCGCTGGCCCCAAGGCCCTGCAGGAAGCGGAAGGCGATCAGCCACTCGATGGTCGGCGCCAGTGCCGAACCGACGCCGCCGACCATGAACAGTGCCAGACCGCCATAGAGCGGCAGCTTGCGGCCGACCATGTCGGAGATCGGCCCGACGACGATCTGGCCAAACCCCATCGACAGGAAGAAGATCAGCAGGCTCATCTGCACGGCGGCGGTGCCGGCATGCAGATCCGCGCCGATCGACGGCAGGGCGGGAAGATACATGTCGATGGCGAACGGGCCGATGGCGGACAACAGGCCGAGCACGACCGCGATGCGGAGGAATTTGGGACTCATGATATTGGTTTCTTTCGAATCTGGTTGCCGCACCGAAGCAGCGCGTAACCCTAGGACGTTCCATCCCGCAAGATTCCGACTCCCCAAGCACGGAAATATTCGCTTCGGGACGAATCTCTTTTATCTTTATGCCCATAAATTTAGACAGGCTTGTCCAAATCGTCAATCATCTCTATATGGATTTTTATGAGATTGGGCGTTTCTCCTGACACTTTCCCGCCACGCGGCCACGAGGCCAAGCGGCTGTCGATCGTTGAAGCCGCGGCCGGCGTGTTTTGCCGCGAAGGCTTCGCCGGCGCCAATATCGACCTGATCGCCGCCGAGGCAGGCGTGTCGCGCCAGACTGTCTACAATCACCATGGCGACAAGGAGAAGCTCTTCATGGCCGTGGTGCGCGACCTTACCGAGCGCTGCAACGCCGGCATCTTCGCCACCATTGCCACCTTCCCCGATCAGCCCGGAGATCTCGAAGCCGACCTGATCGGCTTTGCCGTCCGTTTGAACCAGAACTGCATCTGCAACCGCGACGGAAAATTCCTGCGCAAGCTGATCCAGACCGAAGGCGAGCGCTATCCCGAACTGTTTGCCGAGTGGCGCGAACAGGGTCCGGGCAGGACATGGCCGGCCATCGCCGCACGCTTCGCCCGCCTCGCTCATGGCGGCTATCTCGCGATCGAGGACCCCGATGTCGCGGCGCGCCAGTTCCTCGGCCTGGTCAATGCCGAACTGCAGACCACCTTCATGCTCGGCTGCACGCCGCGCGAGGACGAGGTGGTGCAATCGGCGACCAATGGCGTGCGCACTTTCCTGCGTGCTTTCGGCAAGCGCCCTTCCCCAAGCAGCGTCAAAAAGCAAAGCGCGCTGGCTAACGCATAACATTTGCGATTGATGAAGCCGGCTTCGCCGATCAAATCGTCGGCAATAGTCCTCGCTTCGACGCGGCAGCGGTCTATATGCGGTTTACGCCGCGCTCAAGCTTGATTACAGCTATACGGACGATTCAACGGAACCCGACCACCACATGGCCGACGACCACATCCGCTACGACATTCTGGCCCAGGAGGCGTTGCGCGGCGTCATGCGCAAGGTCCTGGCCGAAGTCGCGCGCACCGGCCTCCCCGGCAATCACCACTTCTTCATCACCTTCCTAACCGGCGCGCCAGGCGTGCGCGTGTCGTCGCGCTTGCGCGAGCGCTATCCCGAGCAGATGACCATCGTCATCCAGTTCCAGTACTGGGACCTGAAGGTGACCGACACCGGCTTCGAGGTCGGCCTGTCGTTTTCCGACGTGCCGGAGAAACTCGAGATCCCGTTCTCGGCCGTGCGCGGCTTCTATGACCCATCGGTCAATTTCGAGCTCGAATTCGACGTCAAGACCGACGCGCAGGCCGACGAGGAGCCGGCCCAGCCTATCCCCGAACCGCTGACCATCGTCACGGAGAAGAAGCCGAAAGCCGAGAAGAAGGCCCCGGCCGAACCGGAGAAGAAACCCGCCGCGGCTGACGCCGGCACCAAGGGCGCCGAAGTGGTTTCGCTCGACGCCTTCCGCAAGAAATAGTCTCGCGGGCCGCCGCCATGGCCGACATCGTCAATCTCCGCCAGGCTCGCAAGCAGAAGGCGCGGGAAGACAAGGCGCGCGTCGCCGAACAGAACCGGGCGCTGCACGGCCGGTCCAAGGCGGACAGGCAGCGCGACCGGCTGACTGCCGACAAGGCCGAGAAATTTATCGCCGGCCATCGCCTCGACCCCTCCGGCAAGGACGAACAATGAGCCTTTGGCCGTGAGCGTCGTCGAAAAGCGTTCGGTGACCATTCGCGGCCACCGCACCAGCTATTCCCTCGAAAAACCCTTCTATGACGATCTCGTCGCCATTGCCGCGGAGAGAAAGCTGACACTCGCCGCGCTTGTCGCCGAAGTCGATGAGACCCGGCCTCGCGACACCAACCTGTCCTCGGCGCTCAGGCTCCATGTACTGGAGTGGGCCAAGCGCGGAATGAACGCGTAGACTAGACACTCTCGGCCGCGTCCGCCTTTTTCCCGCGGCGGGTGCCGAAGCCGAGCAAGGTCGAGCGGTCGTGCTCTTCGGCCTGTTTCCTCGACCGCACGCGCATCAGGTCCTTCCAGCCGACATAGCCGACCAGTTGCAGGCTTTCGGGGTTGACCACGGGCAGATGGGACACGTTGGCCATCAGCAGCTTGTCGGACAGGCCTTCCAGATATTCGTCGGGGTAGGCGAGCGTCACCTTGCTTCCGGCAAGCAAGTCGCCGAGCGTCGTCGTCCTGTGCTTGCCGGCACGGCGCCAGCGCAGAATTGCCGGCGGATCGATGAGACCGAGCACCTGCCTGTTCTCATCCACCACAGGAAAGCTCGGATGCCGCGTTTCCGGTGCGGTCAGGAAAGCCGCCGCGCCATGCAGCGTCATGGTCGCCGGCACGCTCTCGACCTGCGAGGTCATCACCTCGCGCACCCTGGTCAGCGCGAAGGGATCGACACGATATTCACGAACCAGATGATGTCCTCTTCTGGCGATCTTCTCGGTCAGGATCGAACGTTTCATCAGCAGCACCGTCACGGCGTGCGCCGCCGCACAGGCCGTGATCAGCGGCACCAGCACATGCGTGTTGCCGGTCAACTCGACGGCGAAGAACGTCGCCGTCAGCGGCGCGCGCATCGTGCCGCCCATCGTGGCGGCCATGGCCAGCAGCGTCCAGAAACCCGGATCCGCTTGAGGCAGAATTCCGGCAAGCACCGCTCCCATCGCCCCGCCCATGATCAGAAGCGGCGCGAGCACGCCTCCGGATGTTCCCGAACCGAGCGCCACCGACCAGATGATGGCCTTGACCACGAGCAGGAGCAGTGCCGCGGTGGCGAGCGTGCGGCCATCGAGCATGTCGCCGATATTGTCGTAGCCGACACCGAGCGCCTGCGGCTCGATCAGGCCACCGATGCCGACCACCAGGCCGCCGATCATCGGCCACCACATCCAGTGGATCGGCAATTTCTGAAAGGCGTCCTCGCAGCCATAGACCATCTGCGTCAAAAGCCCCGACAGCAGGCCGGCGCAGATGCCGACCAGAACCCAGCCGCCAAGGCCAAGGAACGAGACCGCCATGCCGCCCTGGAACGGGAAGATCGGCCCAGGCAGATGCAGCAGAGTGCGCTCGACCTCGGCGATGATCGCGGCAACTGCAACGGGAATGAAGCTGCGCGGCGTCCATTCGAACAGAAGCAGCTCCACCGCGAGCATGATCGCGGCGATCGGCGTGCCGAACACGGTGGTCATGCCCGCCGCCGCCCCCGCCACCAGCAATGTCTTGCGCTCATTGTCGCTGACCGGCAGCATCTGCGCGATCAATGAGCCGATGGCGCCGCCGGTCATGATGATCGGCCCCTCGGCGCCGAACGGGCCGCCGGAGCCGATCGAGATCGCCGACGACAGCGGCTTCAGGATCGCCACCTTGGCATCGAGCCTTGAACGTCCGAGCAGGATCGCCTCGATGGCCTCGGGAATGCCATGGCCGCGGATCTTCTCGCTGCCATAACGCGCCATCAGGCCGATGATCAGCGCACCGATGACCGGGACGATGACGGCGGCAAGCCCAAGCGGCGTGTCCTGCAGCTTCAGCTCGGCGAGCGAGAACTGGCCGAAATAGGCGATGTTGGTGGCGAGCCGGATCAGCTCCAACAGCGCGATGCCGGCAAACAGCCCAGCCGTGGCGACCACAACGGCTATTGCCGCGATGAACAGCACCCGTGCATCGGTGGTGAAATCCCTGAGATGACCGGGGTTGGGTTGACGGGTCTTCTTCGTGGTTTGCTTCCTGGCGGCGGGCCGTGTCTGGGATATGCGGCACGGTCGAAACGGCCGGCCGGATTGTCGGCTGGCTATGTATCGTAACACGATATAATTATTCAAGCCGGTTTCGCATGAAATCCGTTTGAGCTTTCGCCGGAAAACGAACAAATGTCTGGCATGACGCAGCCCGCAAAACCTCGCCCCGCCATCAAACAGGCCGACTACCAGCGGCTGTCCGAGTTTCGCTATCTGATCCGCCGCTTTCTCGAATTCAGCCAGTTGCAGGCGGAAGACGCCGGACTGACACCGCGTCAGCATCAGGCACTGCTGGCGATCAAGGGATATCCGAGCGGCGGACCGGTGACGGTCGGCGACCTGGCGGAGCGCCTGCGCATCCGCCACCACAGCGCCGTCGAACTGGTCAACCGTCTTAGCGAGGCGGGACTGGTCGTGCGGGATCAGGACAAGGACGACCATCGCCGTGTGCTGCTGCGGCTGACGGAGCGCGCCGACGATTGCCTGGCCGAGCTGTCGGCGGCGCATCTCGACGAGCTCTCGCGCATCGAACCCATGCTGAGGCGCCTGCTCGATCGGGACCGCGAGTGACATCTCGGATCTTGGGTGGAACGATACCGATTATTTCCCGGCACCCGAATCCCTTGGCTTCGCCGCAGCGTCTTGACGCAGGACAGCCAAAGCAGCCGATGCCGTGAAATCAACGGCTGTCCCCGTTGCCGCCAGCGGCGTTGTCTCGGTGCATGGCAAGATCAGGCCAACTTGATCAGGTCCTGAGCCACCAGCGTGCCGCCAAACTGCTGCAGATGACTGGCCTGCCGCAGCGTGCCGAGGTCAAGCGCCGCATAGCCGAGTCGCTCGATCAGAGCGGCAACCTGGGACCTCGCGCTGCCGTCATCACCGGACAACACCACAACGCGCCGTCCGCCCGCCTGCGCTGGCGGCGCTTCCAGCTTTGCCGCCGGGACCGTATTGAAGGCCTTCACGACACGGGCGCCAGGAAAAGCCTCCGCGACGATTTCGGTTGAGAGGCGGCCGCCCAGATCGGCGGGCTTGAACGCTGGAAAGTCGACCGCGTTGCTCGCGTCGATCACCAGACGGTTGTTCCAATCCGCACCCGCGCTCCCGGCGAACGCCTGAATGGCACCAAAGGGAATCGCCAGGATCACCACGTCGGCGTGGACCACGTCACCGGTGGTGGCAGGCTTGATGTTGGGACCGAGTGCGCGTGCCATGTCGGTGAGCGACGACGGTCCTCGGCTGTTGGCCACCATCACATCGATGCCTTGGCGCGCGAACTGCGTGGCGATGGCATGGCCGATGGCGCCGGATCCGATTATCGCATAGGTCATTTGCCAGGTCCTCTAAAGTCGGTGGAGTCGTCTGTTGCGAATGGTAGCGCCCCTGACCCAGGGTACGAAACTCGTAAAATTTCGAGTCTTCCATTCGAGGAAATCGGCATGTCTGATCCCGGCACGCCAACGTTTGATCAATAGCGAGTGTTTCTGACCGTGATCGACGTTGGAAGTTTCGCGGGCGCGGCGCGCCAGCTCAACCGAGCCACTTCGGTTGTCAGCTACACGATCACCAATCTGGAAGCGTAGCTTGGCGTCACGCTTTTCGAACGAGATTCCACCCGCCGGCCCGGCTCACAGACGACGGGAAAGCGCTGCTTTCGGAGGCGCGCAACGTTGCCCGAGCAGCAGACGTCGAATTGAGCAAATGAACCGGGAATAGCGAGCGAATACATGTCACCCAAAAGTGACTTCGGTTTTGGCAACACGACATGCATAAGACAAAGACCTGAGATGGTTCGCCTGAATCCGTTGAGACGCGACGCGCTTGGAGCGCTAGTGACTCCAGTCGGCGCATAGCGCTGGCCTCGCCGCAAGACAGTCAATTTGGTTCGATGATCCACACGCCTCGTAGCGGCTTGTCGATCACATCGAACGTCACGCTCGACCGTATCTGACTGTTCGCCTGACGCAACTGCGGTCAAATCTGATCCCGTACGAACCAGATATTCGATCACTTGAATTGAAGATTGAATCACCATGCGGATGGGCGCAGGCCCGTCCGCGAAAACATCAAAAGGAAATTACATGGCCGCTGCAGTATTCCCCAAGGTTGGTCTCGAGGCGATGTTGACGCCCGAGAATTGCGTCCTTGTGCTTATCGATCATCAGGCGTTCCAGGTTGCGGGTGTTCGAAACATCGACCCGCAAATCATGATCAACAACACGGTTGCTCTCGCAAAGGTGGCCAAAGCGTTCAATGTGCCGACACTTCTGACGACGGTGATCAAGGATCGCGGTGGCGAGCTTCTCAAGGCGATCCAGGACGTGTTTCCCGATCAGGTGCCGATCGACCGGACCACTATCAACACCTGGGAGGACAAGGCCTGCGTCGACTGGGTGAAGAAGACCGGCCGGAAGAAAGTCGTCATCGCTGGCCTCTGGACCGAAATATGCCTCGCTTTCCCCGTCATCCAGGCGCTTGGCGAGGGCTGGGAAGTCTATTTTGTGACCGACGCTTCCGGCGGCGTCAGCACGGAAGCGCATGATCGCGGCGTTCAACGGATGATCCAGGCCGGCGGCGTGCCGCTGACCTGGATAGTGTTCGCATCGGAACTCCAGCGCGATTGGGCGCGGGAATCCACCGTTCCGGCGCTGGCGCAGGTCCTCCTGGACCATGGTGGAGCGACCGGCACCAGTCTGGCGTGGGAGTGGCAACTCCTCGGCTCGCACGGCGGAGCCTGACGGCACGGCGAAGCCCGCAGCCAGGCTGCCGCGGGTTTCGCCTTCCGGACCTCATGGTTACTGCCGCACGACCTCCCTCCCCGCTTGCAGAGATCCGCGGGTTAAAAGTTCGGCTTTCGATCGCTCTTCAATTCCGCGTCGGGACATTGCCCGGTGAAGGTTCTCATGTCTGGAGACTGGCGATGACGACGATGCGCGCCGTTCGCTTTTCGGCCTTTGGTCCGCCCTCGGTCCTGGGCGTTCAGACCATCGCAAAGCCCGTCCCGCAAGCTGGCGAGGCGTTGGTGAAAGTGGCTGCTTCGGCGATCAATCCCAGCGACGTGAAATTTGTCTCCGGCGTGTTTAACCCAACGTTGCCGCGCACACCTGGCCGCGACTATGCCGGGACGGTCGTCGCAGCTTCGAGCCGTTGGGCGGGCAAGTCCGTATGGGGCAACGGCGCCGGATTCGGCATCATCCGCGACGGCTCCCACGCCCAGTTCGTTGCCATACCGGAAGATTGGCTTTCGGAGATGCCGGCGAACCTGTCGATGGAGCAGGCCGCCGCCATCGGCGTCCCCTTTGTCACGGCGTGGTCCGCGCTCGTGGTGGCAGGCGATGTCCGAGCCGGCGAAACGGTGCTCATCACCGGCGCGTCCGGCGCCGTCGGCCGCGCGGCGATCCAGATTGCGCACTGGAAGAAGGCTCGCGTGATCGGCGCCGACATCAACATGAGCCAGGATTCCGAAGCGGATATCTTCATCAACACGAAAACCAAGGACCTGCCCACCATGGTGGCGGCTCTGACCGAGAACAAAGGCGTGAATCTTGTACTGGACGCCGTCGGCGGGCCGGTCTTCGAGCCGGCGATGAAGTCGCTGGGTCTGGATGGCCGTCAGGTGGCGATCACAAGCGTCGGTTCGCGCCGCGTCGAATTCGATCTGATGGATTTCTATCACAACCGCCAACGTTTGATCGGCGTTGATACCGCCAAGCTCACAGGCGTCGAAATCGCGGCGATCCTGAACGCGCTTCGCCCGGGTTTCGAGAGCGGCGCGTTGCGACCGTCGCCGGTCAAGACCTGGCCGCTCGATGATGCAGTGGAGGCCTATGAGGCAGTTGCCGCCGGCAATGCCTCGGCAAAACATATCCTGAATCCGCAAAATGCTTAGCCGCCTCACTATTCCAAGAAGGATCTGCCGATGTCCGACTCCGAAGCCAACAAAGCCATCGTGCGTCGCTATTTCGAGATGTTCAATTCCGGCGACCTCAGTCAGCTCGCCGACATTGTGTCGGAGGACTATGGCGACAAGCTCGAAGGGCAGACCTCGGGAATAGAAGTCGTCCGGAGCTACCTCCAGGGGCTGAAGGCCAGCTTCCCGGACTTCACCTGGACCATTGAGCAGATCATCGCCGAAGGCGATCGGGTGGCCGTGATGAACCGCGTCAGCGGCACCCAAGTGCATGATTTCGGGGACATCAAGGCGACCGGAAACCGCGTCGATTTCGCCGCCTTTCAGTTCTACCGGATCGCCGATGGCAAACTCGCGGAGCACTGGGAAGTCGCTGACTTCGCCAAGTTCCAGGAACAGCTCACCGCAAAGCCCGCGGCGACTGCCTTCAAGTCCTTCCAGAACGCCCTGAAGGACTGATCTCCAACGGCGCCGCAGACGCATCGCATCCTTGAATCCCGGTTGTCGGCGGCGCTGATCTTTCGGCGCGAGCGGGGAAGGCGGCGGCCCTACTGCAGCGACTTCAGCAGATTGTCGATTGTGAACGGATTGGCCTTTGGCTTGGCCGGAGGGTTGTCGTTGGCCTCGGGCAACGGCGCACGCTGGACTTTGGACGCCTGTTCCGCGGCCTTGCGCTCGGCTTCTTGCCTGGCCTTTTCCTGCGAGGCGATGCGCATCGCCTCTTCCGCCCTCTGGCGTTCCTGCTCGGCCTGCGCCTTGGCGGCCTCGTCCGCTGCCTGCTGTTCCGCGGCGGCCTTCGCTTCTGCGTCGGCGTCGGCCTTGGCCTTGGCATCAGCCTTGGCTTTCGCTTCAGCGTCGGCTTTCGCCTTCGCATCCGCTTCAGCCTGGGCCTGCGCGTCAGCCTCCGCTTTGGCCTTGGCGTCCGCCTCGGCTTTCAGGCGGGCCGCTTCCTCCTGCTGGCGCAGTTCCTCGGCGGCCTTGTCGCGCGCGTCCTGCAGCGCCGCGTAGTAACGCACCTCGCGCCGCAGGCGCTGCTTCTCCAGCAGCGCCGCCTGCATCGCTTCGACACGCTGCTGCTCCTTTTCCAACGCGCGCTGGGTCAGGAACTGTGCCAGCGGCTCGCTGTCGAACTGCCGCGTCACGGCGCCGAATGGACCCTCGGCGGTAAAATTCATGACCGGTTCGGAGCCGACCAGCGCCTCGTCGCCGGGCCGATAGGTTATCGCGCCCTTGGCGGAAACCGTGCTGGCGTTGAAATCGGCGGTGATGTCGGCCGACAGGGTCGCCGCCGGATTCTCGAGACTGATCGGCGGCGCCCTCAGCGTGCCGCCGGCAACCGTGAAGGCGATGTCGGCGTCCTTGGCGGCAAAGCTGCCATCGGCGGCAATGTCAGGCGCAAAGGCGGCGGTCTTGGCCGCGTCGATATCGCGCCCGATCGCATCCGCCTTGGCAAGGAACGCGCTGAACGCATCGGGATTGACGCCGGCGACCTGCACCCCCCTCAGCGTCGCCGTGCCGGAACCCGACAGGGCAGCGACCATCGCATCCACCGACTTGCCGCTGGTCGACAGCGTCGTCGAGAAATCGCCATTGCCGCTGATGCCGGCGTCCGGCAACACGTTTGCCAGATCGGCGCCCGCCAGCTTCATCTGGCCGGTGAAAAGCCCGGTGCCGTCATTGTTCTTCAACTCGAACAGGCCGGTCAGCGCGCCGCCCAGGTATTTCGCCTTGAGGTCGGAGACACGGATGCCTTCCTTGTCGAGCTTGAGTGAAAAGGCGGCGCCATAGGCAGTGGCTAACGGGCCGGCTGCCAATGCCGCCGTCGTCAGGTCGAGGTCGGCGCTGAACGGCAGGCTGGATTTCTGGCTGAACGGCGCGGCCGGCCACGCGCCGCCCTTGTCGCTCGCGCTTTTGTCAGCCCCATTCTTATCGGTCCCACTCTTGTCGGCCCGATTCTTGTCGGCAAGGAAAGCGGAATCGCCAAACAGCGCCACCGCCAACGGATCGAGGTCGAGTTCATCGAGCACCAGCGCGCCGGCCAGATGCGGCGCGCCGTCCTTGACATCGACGTTGACGTCGCCGGAGACCGCTGCTTCGTTGATGGCACCATTGACATTGTCGAGCACCAACAGGCCGTTGCCATAATCGCCCTGCGCCGCAAGCGACGTCGACATGCCAGCCCCCATGCCCGGCAGACCGATGCCTGCGGTCATCAGCCAGGGTTCGATGTCGGCGGCATCAAGGCTGATCTTGCCCTTTGCGGTGGGCCCCTGCGGGGTCGCCGTGACAGTTCCTTCGAAGCCGGCCTTGAAGTCATTGCCGGCGAGGCTGAAACTCGTCGCCAGGCCGCCGCCAAACGTGCCCTTGGCCTGGATATCCGTGCTTGCCTCGCCCAACATGCCGAGCGGCAGCGCCGGCAGGCCGTAGAGCGCCAGCAGCGTTGTGGCATCGGGGTTTTTGGCGTTGAAAGTCAGCGTCACCGGCGCTTCGAGCAGTTTGTCCGGCGCCCCCTTCCCTGACAGCGAGGCGGAAAAAGCCGAACCACCGGCCTTGCCTTGCCCGCTTACCGCCAGCCCCGTTGTGCCGTCGCCATTGTCGGCGGCGCTCGCTACAAGGTCGACGCGGGCGTCCTGAAACAGATCCGGATAGGCAGCGGCGCGGCTCGCCAGCCCCTTCAGCACCGCATTGCCCGGATAATGCTGAGCTGCAACGTCGATCAGCGGCTTCAGGTCGACGGCGACAACCGAGGCATCGAGCTTGCCGGTCGGGCTTGCCGCAAAATCCTTGATCCGGCCGGTGGCGCTGATCGAAGCGCCGGCCAGCCCGCCAACCGAGAGCCGGTCGACTTCAAGCAACCCGTCGCGCAGCCTGAGCGCCGTGTCGACCGTGTCGGCGGTCAACCCGCCGGCGCTGACCGGCCCGGCCTTGATCTGAAAATCGAGATCGCGATCGGCAAAGCGGTTGGCGCCCTTGTCGCTGACGAAGATCGAGGCGAAGGCCGCCAGTCCATCGACATCGAGCTCACCGCCGTCGAGCCGCATCAGCACCGAAGGCCTGGCATCGTCGGGCTGGCTGGAATCGATGCGTCCGGAAAACTTCGCCTTGCCCAGGATCAGCTCGAGATCGCTGAAGGCCTGGCGCTTCTCCGAGAGATCGACCTTGGCCTTGAAGCCGGCGGCCGGCAGACGGCGGATCGCCTCGTCGACGTCCTTTGACAGCCAGGCGGCAAAGCCGGAAGGTTGGGCGACGGCCAGCAGGAGTGAACCAGTGAAGCCGAAATGGTCCTCGACGCTGAGCATGCCGTCGGCTTCCAGCGTGGTGCGGCCGGGCAAGGTCGCGGCAAGCGATTTGACCGACCAGCCGCCTTCGACGGGTTCGGCGGAAAGATGGACGTCACGCACGGTCGTATCGCCGGCAACCACCGCGGGCAGCTTGACCTCGACGGTGCCGGGGATGGTCGGCTTCGGCAGTTCGAGCAGCGCCTGCTCCAGTCCGGCAATGCGCTGGTCCAGCGTCAGGCCGGCGCCGGCCTGGGCGCCCACCGCCTCGTCGAACTGCACCTGCGCGCCGTTGGCCTCGATGGCGAAGCTCGGCCTCTGACCCAGATCGACCGAAGCCTTGCCGTCGGCGGTGTAGGGATTGTCGAGCGGACCCGTTTCGAAACGAAATTCGTCGACACCGAGCTTCTGGTGGTCGAGCGAGAATTTGCCGTTCAGCCGGAAGCCGGGATCTGGCTTGCCGGCGCTGACCTTCACCGTCTCGCCGTCGCTGCCGCGCAACTGGGCCGAATTCTTGTCGGCGCCGGAAATCTTGAACTGGCCGGAATAGGCGGCGGCACCATTGACGATGCCGGCATTGCCGTCGGTTTCGATCACCAGCGGATAGCTGTCGGGATCGGCCTTCAGCCGGATCCGCATCTGTCCGGAGGGTTCGGCCTTGCCGGTCGATGCCGCGATCGTGGTGCGCAGCCCATCCAGCCGCAACGTGCCATCCATGCGCCATGGACCGGCCAGCGACTTGGCCGAAATGGTGGTGTTGATCTCGGAAAAGATATGGCTGCGTCCGCCGGCGGCATGGCGCAGTTCGATCTGCCCCTCCGTCACTGTCAGCTTCTCGATCGAGATCTGGCCGGGATTGACCGGCGTGGACGGGCGCATCGCCCAGTCGACCGTGCCGTCATTGGCAATATCGATTGTCGCTTTCGGGTGCACCAGCCGCATGTCGAAGATCAGCACCTCGCCACGCAGGAAAGGCGCCAGTTCCGCATCCATCGAAAACGTCTCGACGGTCATCGCTGGCTGACCATTGGGGCCGCCAGCGACCGCGACGTTGGAGAATGTCACCGAAGGGAACGGCAACAGTCTTGCCGTGGCGTCGCCCTGCACCGTCACCTTGCGGCCAAGGATGGCGCTCGCCTCGCGCTCGAACTCGGCGCGGTAGCCGGTCCAGTCGACAAAGTACGGCACCACCAGCGCCGCGCACAGCACCAGTACGAAAAGGCCACCGAAGATCACGAACAGGCGTGCGAGCATCAGCTCCGAACGGGTTGATTGAAATTCTGCCGCACTCTACCCGCATCCGCGTGTCGATAAAGAGGCAATTCACCCAGTGTGGGGTCGCGTCGGACGATCTGAAAACAAATCGGGGACAAAGCAGGGATTTTTGGACGTCTCCACCCCGCAGGGCAGCACGACATCGCGCGGGCGCGCCCGATGCCGCAGGCCTTGTCCTGAGCAAGCAGAGGCAAATCCCGCTGCACGCTGACGTGGCGGGCCGACAGTCACAATTGAAAAGACCTTAGCGTGCGTCGCGCTTGGCCTGCGCTACCTTGCCCGCCTTGTGCTGGCGGCCAAGTTCCGCCGGCCGCACCAGCTCCGGCGCCCGCTCGTTGGCCACGGCCCGCATGCCCTTGTGAGCCGTCCGCGAATTGTGAGCGGGACCGTCCGCCGCCGCGCTTTGCTTCATGGCCAGCGCCTTGCGAGCATTCCCGACCAGCGAAAGGCGAGCTGCCAGTTGGCGCCGTCGCTCGGCCTCGCCATTCAGGCGCCGCATGGCCATCGCCAGCACCGCCAGCTTCACCTGCGAACCGCCATCGGCCTTTGAGGCGGCCGCGCCTTTGGGCGCGCCCTTGCCACGTATTTCACGCCGGCGGCGGTGGGCTTCGGTCTGCGCCTTGTCGCGCCGCTCCCGCAAAAGCTTGACCAGGCCGGAAAGGTCGGCGTCGGAAAGATCCTGCACCGCCGGATGGTGCGATTTCTCCACCAGTTCCTTTTCATCGGCGCTCAGCGCGCGGGCTTCTTCCTTGCGTGAAATGGCCATGACAGTCCTCCTCAGCCGGCAGACCCATCTTTCAGGGTTGCCACAGGAAGCCTCGACCCGAATGGCGGCGCGGTCAAGACGGGCAAATCGATCAATCGCGCCGCCGCCAAAATCTATCGAGAAAGCGAACCGACTTCGACATGAAGTGAGGCAGGATTCACAGCCGCCTCCATCAACACGGCGAGGACCGCCCCCTCATGAAGGCTGGTCGAGAAACTCGCGGCGACGAACTCAATCGTGGAATCGTGGAACGTCAGGATGAAATGCCGATAGCCTGAGAGCAGCTCCGGCGCATGAGACGAGTGACTCCGATTTGCCCTTTCAAGAGAGCCGATCCACGATGAATTTTCGACTTCGAATGCGGAATAGGGCTGCAAACCCAATCCATGCAAACGATGCCCACTGATCTTTTCGTCGTTCGGCGGTCCAAATTGCAAAGCCAAATAGGGATCTGCCGCCAGTATAACGACGGTCTGGTTGCTGGTTGCAGCCGAAACCGATCGTGGGTTTGTGCCATCGAATGACGGGTCCGGGATGTTCGCCAGGTAGGCTATGAGCAGCCTGCCTTCATCCGCAAATATATGAGGCAGCGGCGCGCCGGCGCTCAACGGCGGCACCTCGATGGGCAGCAAAACCTCTGGTTTCGACATCTAATGATCTTGGCCCGGCAAGATCTTGCCCGGATTCATGATGTTTTGCGGATCGAGCGCCTGCTTGATCGTGCGCATGATGTCGACACCATGGCCGAGTTCGTGGCGCAGGAAGCCGATCTTGCCCTGGCCGATGCCGTGCTCGCCGGTGCAGGTGCCGTCCATGGCGATCGCCCGCATGTTGAGCCGAGCGACGAATTTCTCCGACAGCGCGATCTCCCTGGGGTCATTCACATCCATCAGCACCAGCACGTGAAAATTGCCGTCGCCGGCATGGCCGACGATCGGCGCGATCAATCCCATTTCGGCGATGTCGGCTTCGGTCTCGGTGACGCATTCGGCAAAACGCGAGATCGGCACGCAGACATCGGTCGAAAGCCCCTTGGCGCCCGGGCGCAGCGTCAACGACGACCAGTAGGCGTCATGCCTGGCCTTCCACAGTTTGGAGCGTTCCTCGGCGACGCTGGTCCACAGGAACGGGCCGCCGCCATTCTCTTCGGCGATCATGCCAAAGGTTTCGGCCTGTTCAGCGGCGCCGGCGTCGCTGCCATGGAATTCGACAAACAGGCACGGGCTCTCGGGATAATCGAGCTTGGAATAATTCTTCATCGCCCGCATCTGCAGCGCGTTGACCAGCTCGATGCGCGCCACCGGAATGCCCATCTGGATGGTCGCGATGACCGCGTTGCAGGCGGCCTCGACGCTCGGAAACGGACAGACGCCGCCCGAGATCGCCTGCGGAATGCCTTGCAGCTTGAGTGTCAGCGACGTGATGATGCCGAGCGTGCCTTCCGAGCCGACCAGCAGCCGCGTCAAATCGTAGCCGGCCGAGCTCTTTTTTGCACGCTTGCCGGTCGTCACCGTCTCACCGTCTGCCATCACCGCCGTCAGCGACAGCACGTTTTCGCGCATCGTTCCGTAGCGCACCGCGTTGGTGCCGGAGGCCCGCGTCGCCGCCATGCCGCCCGGCGAGGCATTGGCGCCCGGATCGATCGGGAAGAACAGCCCGGTGTCGCGCAGATGCCGGTTCAGATCCTCGCGCGTCACGCCGGGTTCCACGGTGCAATCCAGATCCTGCGGATTGACCGCAAGGATGCGGTTCATGCGTGACGTATCGATCGATATGCCGCCACCGGGCGCGTTGGTGTGGCCTTCCAGCGACGAGCCGACGCCGAAGGCGATCACCGGCACACGGTGCGCGGCACAGGCGCGCACGATCTCCTGCACCTCGGCCGTCGTCTCCGGGAAAGCGACGCCGTCCGGCGCCTGCGTCGGAATATAGGTGGTGGTGTGCGCATGCTGCGAGCGGATAGCCTGGCCGATCTGGAAGCGCTCGCCCATCCGCTGCTTGAGGATGCCAAGCACCGCCGCGATGCCTTCCTCGTTGCGTTCGACGGGATTGAGGTCGCTCAGAGCCATGAATTCCTCCGCTAATGGACCAGTGCCCACGCTTGCCATGCGATTATGGATGCGTAGTCTCACCAGCCACGCTGTGTCCAGCACCAGAACAAGGAAGTTTCGATGTCCATCCCCGCCCCCTTCGTCTCCAGGCCCATGGACATCGAGAAGGATTGGATCGACTACAACGGCCATCTCAACATGGCCTATTACAACGTCCTGTTCGACCGCTGTTCGGACGAGGCCTTCGAAGCGATGGGCATGGGGCTGGATTACGTGAAAGAGCGGCGGCTCACCATCTACACGGCCGAAGTCCATGTCTGCTACGTGCAGGAGCTGCATCTGGACCACAAGGTCAGGGTCTCCTTCCAACTCATCGACCATGACGAGAAGCGGCTCAGGGCCTACCAGGAAATCCGCCATGTCGACGGCTGGCTCGCCGCCACGTCCGAGACCCTGTCGCTGCATGTCGACATGGCGGGGCCGAAGGTGGCACCCTTCCCCGCCGATGTGCTGGCCAGGATCGAAGCCATGCGCGCCGCCCATTCGGCCCTGCCCATGCCCGAGCGCGCGGGCCGCTCGATCGGCATAAAGCGCAAGTAGGGCGGGGCCGGTATCCGTCCAGCTCCCAAACGGCGAGGCGACCGGGTCTGACTTCAAAGCCACACCCGAAACTCAAAATCGCCGAACCTCTGATGTCCGCTGGCACCAGTGCTTGAAGCGGCTCTGGACCCGCGTTAACCTTACCGAGGTTTTAACGGGAACAAGCCAATTGAGACGTTGAACGACTCAGCGGAGCGGTCGAAAACGATCCGCATCGAGTTGCGATACGGGCGGCGGGGCAAAGCCGGTTCGAGGGACGTGCATGAAAACCGACATCAAGGTCGAGGTGGACAGGCTGGCCGCTGATCCGCGCATAACGGACTATGATTTCTGGCGTTCGCTCAAGAACGTCGACAACGAAATCTTCCACATCGCCAACAACAATGAGCCGATCCCGTTCGACATGATCCGCTGGCGCAGCATTTTAAAGCGCGCCCGCCTGAAGCGCGGCCACGCCTGACGCCGGCGAGCCGGCCCGAGGCTGATGCCGTTCGTCACAGCCGCCCCGCGGAAACATCCGATAAGCGTCGCGCCATTTCACGGCGATCGCCGGATCGCCGCCAGAGGCGAACGCGCGGTCACCGGGGACGACTGGATGATGGCCGTGTTGGTCATCGCATAGGGGATGATGCGATCGATCACCCGTTCGAGTTCGGCGACCGAGCCGACATGTGCCAGGGCGATGAAGCAGTCCTCCCCGGTCACCCGGTCGCATTGCGCGATTTCGGGCAACTCACGGATGATCTCGGCCACCACCGACAATTGTCCCGGCACTGGTCGGATGCGCAGCCACGCCGACAGCTTCAGCCCAAGGGCCGAGGGATTGATCCTCACCGAATAGCCTTCGATCACGCCGTTTTCCTGCAGCCGCTTGATGCGCTCGGTGACGCTGGGCGCCGACAGGCCGACGGAGCGCGCAAGCTCCGCCGTGCTGGCGCGTGCGTCCTTTTCCAAGAGGCGCAGGATCTTCATGTCGGCCGCATCAAGATCGATATTTTCAGTTCGAAGGCGCTTCATTGAAAGCTCCTTGTTTCCAGTGATGAAAATGGCCCGATAATCGACCATTCTCCATATAAACTGGAAAAGCTGCCTGCGATACTGATTCGATGAGCGATCAAACGCAAGCTTCAGCTGCCAGCCCTGCCCTCGGCCGCCACGCACCCGGCGGTCTGGCGGCAAAACTGCCGCCGCATGTCTGGTTCGGTGTCAGCGCCGTCTTCCACTATCTCGGGCCGGCCTTCGCCGTGCTGCTTTTCCCGCATGTCGGCGTGCTCGGCATGGCATGGCTGCGCATCGCCACCGCGGCGCTGATTTTTGCGCCGCCGACGCGCCCATGGCGGAGCTTCGCCCGCGCCGATCGCCCAACCCGCCTGCTGTTGCTGGCCTTTGGCACCTGTCTGGCGGTGATGAACTGTTCGTTCTACCTGGCGCTTGACCGCCTGCCGATCTCGCTGGTGGCGGCGATCGAATTCGTCGGCACCATCGGCGTGGCGCTGGTCGGCCTCAGAAGCACTCGCAACCTGGCCGCTCTGGCCGTGGCCGTCAGCGGCACCTTGCTGCTGATCGACGTGAAATGGTCCAGCGATCCTGTCGGGCTGTTCTGGGCCTTCCTCAACGGCGCTCTCTTTGTCGGCTACATCGTTCTTGGCCACCGCGTCGCCCGCGCCGGTGCGGGCGACGGCATAGCGGGCCTCGGTGCCGCCATGGCGGTCGCCTTCGTCGTCGTGCTGCCGATCGGCTTCAGAGACGCACTGCCCGCCTTGTTCTCACCGCCGCTGCTCATTGCAGCCATTGGTGTCGGCATCTGTTCTTCGGTCATTCCCTACATCTGCGACCAGCTTGCCATGTCACGGCTGCCGCGCTCGAGCTTTGCGCTGATGCTGTCGCTGCTGCCGGTCACGGCAACGCTGATCGGCGTCATCGTGCTGCGCCAGGTTCCCGGCCTCAGGGATTGCCTCGGCATCGCGCTGGTGGTGGCCGGCGTTGCCTTCCACAAGCCGGCTCCATCAGCCAGGTGACCCGGCCGGCTGTCTGACACCTCGCGCTATGCCAGTTTCTGCTTGAGGAAAGCGACAGTCCTGCCCCAGGCGAGATCGGCCGCCTTTTTGTCGTAGCGGGCCGCCGACGTGTCATTGTTGAAGGCATGGTTGGCGCCTTCATAGACATAGACCGTGTACTCGACATGGGCGGCGTCGAGCTCTTTCTTGAAGGCATCGATGCCGGCATTGGTGCGCTCGTCGAGCCCGGCATAGTGCAGCAGCAACGCGGCCTTGATCTTCGAAACATCGGCGGCCTTTGGCTGCATGCCGTAATAGGCGACGCTGGCGGCGAGATCGGGCGCGTTGACGGCTAGCATGTTCGCGACACCGCCACCCCAGCAGAAGCCGATGACGCCAACCTTGCCATTGCCGTCCTTGTCGGCCTTGAGGAAGGCGACGGTCGCCACGCCGTCGGCCACGGTCTGCGCGGAGTCCAATTGGGTGAACATGTCACGCGCCTTGTCCTCGTCGGCGGGTGTGCCGCCGAGCGGCGACAGGAAATCCGGCGCAAGCGCCACGAACCCCTCCAACGCCACGCGCCGGGCGACGTCGCGTATATGCGCGTTGAGCCCTCTGTTTTCGTGGATGATGATGACGGTGCCGAGCTTGCCGGTCTGGTCTGCCGGTTTGACCAGATAGCCCTTCATCTCACCGGCGTTGCCGGGATAGGTGATGTCCTCGCCTTTCACGCGGGGGTCGTTTTCGGCGACGATTGCCGCCTGGGCGGAATTGGCGGCCAGAAGCGGCGCGATCGCGGCCGCCGCCGCGCCAGATCCGGCAAGCCTCGTCAGTTGTTCCATGAAGCGCCGGCGATCGAGCGTCAGATGGGTATACTCGTCATAGGCGTCGATCATCGCCTGGGTAATGACGGGTTTTCCAGTGTTTGCGGATATCGTCGTCATGGACGCACTCCTCGATCTCGATGCCTCGACTTCCTTGCGGTTGGCAAGATAGAGGCGAGCCTCGCATCGTCCAGTCACGGCTTCGGTGACACTCCGGTTGCGCGGCTATGGGCGAGCGGCGGGATCATCACATTTTGGTCATCGGCGACAAATCTTGATGGCGCTGCCACAATAGTGGGGGAGACTGAGGAACCGGCCCCCCATGGCGCGGCCACGGTCCTGAATGGTCCGATCTGAAAGGAACACGCCGATGACCATGAACTCGCCGATCCTGGCAACCGCCTTCATGGTTGCCGCGGCCGCCATCCTGGCGATGCGCGCGACCGTTGTCGCCACGAGCTGGAAGTCCATGGTCAAGGTTCGCAGCCGCCAGCGCCATCCGGCAAACACGAAAACCCAAGGATGAGGTGAGATCATGAACGTCCAGGATATCGTCAACACCGTTTCCCAGAAGGCAGGCCTCGATCAGGCGACGACGGAGAAAGTCGTCGGCACCATCTTCTCGGTGCTGGAGCACGAGGCCGATGGCACCAGCGCCTCCTCGTTTTTCGCCAAGATCCCCGGCGCCGATGACCTTGCCCACCAATATGACGTCATGGCCGCCGCCCCTGCCGGCGGTGGCGGCTTCCTGTCCTCACTGCAGGGCGCGCTTGGCGGCGTTCTCGGCGAAAAGGCGGGCGCGCTGGTCAACGGCCTCGCCGTGCTCAAGGCCTCCGGCCTCGACATGGCGCAGATCCAGAAGGCCGGCGCCACGCTGGTCCAGCAGGCCGAAGCCGCCGCCGGTCCCGATTTGACCAACGAGGTGCTCGGCTCGGTCCCGAGCCTGAAGAGCCATCTGGGACTTGGCTAAGGCGTTCCCCCTCGGAAAGCTTTGCGCCGCCCCTCATCCCGGCTGCCGCCACCTTCTCCCGTGTAGTGACGGGAGAAGGGGCAATTTCAGCCCTGGCGCAGTCCCTGCACTACAATTCCGGCAATGTTGGCGATTGGCGAAACCGCCGATGACGGCGTCCTTCCCCCCCGTCTCTATTCCGGGAGAAGTGCCCGGCAATGAGCGGCGGCGCCAGCTTTGCAAAATTGCAGAACTTGACCGATCACTCGTCCGGTATCTGCCTTACTTCGGCAGCGCGTAAGCCATCACATAATCCCCGGGCTTGGTGCCGACCGAGCCGTGGCCACCGGCAACGATGACCACGAACTGGCGTCCGTCGGCCACCGTATAGGTCATCGGTGTCGATTGCCCGCCGGCCGGCAACCGGGCCCGCCAGAGCTGCTTGCCCGACGTCAGGTCGTAGGCGCGCAGATAGTCGTCGACCGCGGCACCCAGGAAGGCGACGCCACCAGCGGTGATCATCGGCCCGCCAATACCGGGCACGCCGACCCTCAAGGGCAGCGGCAGCGGCGTCATGTCGTAGACCGTGCCGTTGCGGTGCTTGTAGGCAACCGCGCCGGTCCTGAGGTCGACGCCGGCGACATACCCCCATGGCGGCGCCTGGCAGGGAATGCCGAGCGGCGACAGGAATGGTCCCATGACCACTGCGTAGGGAGCGCCCTCGTTGCGGTTCAGCCCCTGCTCGCTGCCCTTCGCGTCGCCCGGCGGCGGCACGTCGGCGCGGGGAATAAGTCTGGACGTGAATGCCAGGTAGGTCGGCATGCCGAATATCACCTGCCGCACCGGGTCCACGGCGACCCCGCCCCAGTTGAAGACACCGAAATTGCCGGGATAGATCAGCGATCCCTGTAGGGAGGGCGGCGTGTAGCGGCCTTCATAGCGCAATTTGTGGAAGGCGATCCGGCACGCCAGCTGATCGAACATGGTGATGCCCCACATGTCGGCATCGGTCAGCGGCGGCGGGTTGAAGGAGAGGCCCGATGCCGGCTGCGTCGGCGATGTGTGATCGCCTTCGATGGCGCCACCGGGCGCCGGCATTTCCTTGACCGGTATCATCGGTTCGCCGGTACGCCGGTCGAGCACATAGAGGTCGCCCTGCTTGGTCGGCCCGACCAGCGCCGGCACCACTGTCCCGTCGCCCTTGGTGATGTCGATCAGGCTCGGCTGCGCCGGCACGTCCATGTCCCAGAGGTCGTGGTGCACGGTCTGCCGCACCCATTTCAACTGCCCGGTGTTGAGGTCGAGCGCGGTGATAGAGGAGGAGAATTTCTCGACATTGGCGCTGCGCCCGGCGCCGAGCTGGTCAGGAGTCTGGTTGCCGAGCGGCACATAGAGCAGGCCGAGCTTCTCGTCGGCGCTCGGCGTCGACCACATGTTGGGCGAGTTGGCGGTGTAGGTCTGGCCGGCCGGCAGCGGCGTGATCTGATCCGGATTGCCGGAATCCCAGTTCCACAACAATTTGCCGGTGCTCGCATCATAGGCGCGGATGACGCCGGACGGTTCCTGCGTCGAATAATTGTCATTGACCGCGCCGCCGACGATGATCTTGCCGCCCGCGATCAGCGGTGCCGAGGTCGAATAGTAGTAACCCGACTTCGGGTAAGGCATGCCGGTCAAAAGGTTGAGCGTGCCGCCCTCGGCGAAGGCCGGACAAACCTGCCCATTGGCGGCGTCGAGCGCGATCAGCCGCGCATCCGACGTCGGCAGGTAGACACGGCTTGCGCAAGGCTGGCCGACGGCCCCGGCGGCATCGGCATAGTAGGACACGCCGCGGCATGTCTGGTGCTGGCGGTCCTTGTCGAGCTTGATCTTGGGATCGTAGCGCCATTTCTCCTTGCCGGTCGCCGCATCGATGGCGATGGCGAAATTGTGCGGCGTGCAGATGTAGAGCATGTCGCCGATCTTAAGCGGCGTCACCTGATAGGTGGTCTCGCCGATATCGTCCGGTCCCTTCACATCGCCGGTGCGGTAGGTCCAGGCCGGCTGCAGATTGGCGACATTGTCCGGCGTGATCTGGTCGAGCGGCGAGTAACGCTGGCCGAACTGCGTGCGGCCATAGAAGTGCCACTCGCCGGCCGGCACGTCGCCGCCAAGATTGGCATTGGGGATCACCTTGTCGGTGTCGAGCGCGCCGCCGATGTCCTTCGGGTCCGCGGTCATCGAATAGCCGGCCACCGCCAGCGATGCCAGCACAGCCAGGATCAGCGGCGCGCGCCCGTCAGGCCCGGCAAGGCCGCGCCTCGCCCAGGGCGTCAAAAGCCACAGCGCCACCAGCACGATGATGCCGCCGCGCGGGCCGAGTTCCCACCAGTCGAAGCCGGTTTCCCAGACCGCCCAGGCCAAAGTGCAGAGCACGATCGCCGCGTAAAGCCACAGGGAGGTGGTCCGGCGTCGGTAGAGCAGCCAGGCGGTGATCAGGAAGGCGAGGCCGGCAATGATGTAATACCAACTGCCGCCTAGCGAAGCCAACCAGATGCCGCCCCCGCCGAGCGCCAGGCCGATGAGAAACAGGATGAGGGAGGTGATGGTGACAGCCAAGATGATACTCCTTCGACTGTTGCTCGCCAGTGAGGCGGCCATGGGCAACGTCCCTGCCCTTTGTTCAGCTTTCCCTCACCAGCTCCGCCTGTCAAGCTGGCCCACACGCCAAGGTGGCAATCCATCTTGCCGGCGTTCGGGTTTTCCAGCAGTCTCCATGGGTCATCTTTCCCGTGGAGCAAGCAGAATGTCGTCATTCGTTTCGCATTCGACGCGCATGGCGTTTGCGCTCTACTGCCTCGTCCTGCTCATTACTGGCACTGTGGCCGCGCCGGCGCAGACAATCAGCGACATCAACAAGGCGAACGGCTTTCACGAGATGCTGGCCGGGATAGGCCCAAGCGTAGTCACCGGCATAAAATCCGTGCCGGCGCCGCGAAAGGTCAAGGAGGCCTTGTCCGCCGCTGCCGAAGGGGCTTTTGACGCCGACAAGGTGGAGAAAGCCATCGAAGCCCGAATCTCGCGCCAACTGCAGCCTGCCGAGCTCACCGATCTGGCGGCTTTCTTCGCTTCGCCGTTGGGTAAGCGGGTCACAGGCCTGGAGATTCAGGCCTCCGATCCGCAAGCCTTGGAGCGCAGAAAGATCGAAGGTCCGAAAATCCTTGCGGAACTTCAGGCTGGAGATCCGACGCGGCTCGCGCTCTACCGGAAAATCATCGAGGATATCAGCGCCGTGGACATGACTGAAGCAATGACACTGAACGCGAGCTATGCGGTGGTTTCGGGAATGCTCGCGGCAGCCGGACAGCCTTTATCGGATCAGCAGATAATGGCACTGGTGCATAAGCAGGCCGGTAACATTCGCGAGAAAGCCGAAAAGCGGATCATGGAAAATACTGCTTTCGCGTATCGCGACTTGTCGCTTGATGATCTCGGACTTTACGAAGCTTTCCTGGCCTCACCTGCCGGTAGCCACTATTACGACCAGATGCAGGTCGCTCCGGGCGCGGCGATAACCGACGAGGCGCGTTCGCTAGGGCAGCGATTGTTCGTCGCTCTCGGCTACCGCAAGGCCTGAGCGGCCTTCTCGGCACTTTACCGGGAACAAAACGTAGACAGTTCTGGTCTTTCGCCACCGAATCACTACATTCGGAGGAGATGTCCGGCTTTTCCGAAGACATGCCCTTTTTCGACGAACCCAATGCGCGGCCCTCGGCCCCGTCGGGCATTGCCGCGCGTGCCATGGCCGCCCGCGGCGGCCATAACAACGCGCCCGATTATCTCAGGGGGTTGAACCCCGAGCAGCGGCTGGCGGTGGAAACCACCGAGGGCCCGGTTCTGGTGCTGGCCGGCGCCGGTACCGGCAAGACGCGCGTCCTGACCACCCGCATCGCCCACATCCTCGCCACCGGCAAGGCCTTCCCGTCGCAGATCCTGGCGGTGACCTTTACCAACAAGGCCGCGCGCGAGATGAAGCAGCGCATCGGCATCCTGATCGGCGAAGGCAATGTCGAGGGCATGCCCTGGCTCGGCACCTTCCATTCGATCGGCGTGAAGCTGCTGCGCCGTCACGCCGAACTCGCCGGGCTGCGTTCCGATTTCACCATCCTCGACACGGACGACGTCGTGCGGCTGATCAAGCAGTTGATCCAGGCCGAAGGGCTGGACGACAAGCGCTGGCCGGCCAAGCAGTTCGCCCAGATGATCGACGGCTGGAAGAACAAAGGGCAAGGTCCGGCCGATATCGCCGAGGGCGACGCGCGCAGCTTCGCAAACGGCAAGGGCCGAGAACTCTACAAGGCCTATCAGGAGCGGCTGCGGACGCTGAACGCCTGCGATTTCGGCGACCTGCTCTGCCACCCGATACGCATCTTCCGCGCCAATCCGGACGTGCTGAAGGAATACCACAAGCGCTTCAAATACATTCTGGTCGACGAGTATCAGGACACCAACACAGCCCAGTACATGTGGCTGCGCCTGTTGGCGCAAAGGCCGCAATCCTCCCCCCTCGAGGGGGAGGTGCCCGCGAAGCGGGCGGAGGGGGTCGCTGCAGAAGGCACCGCCAGGGCGTCGAGCACTGCCGCGCGGACCCCACCCGACCGGGCTTCGCCCGGCCACCCTCCCCTCAAGGGGGAGGGAAACTCGCGCCCGGCCACCGTCAACATCTGCTGCGTCGGCGACGACGACCAATCCATCTACGGCTGGCGCGGCGCCGAGGTCGACAACATCCTGCGCTTCGACAAGGATTTTCCCGGCGCCACCATCATCCGGCTGGAGCGCAACTACCGCTCGACCGCGCATATCCTCGGCGCCGCCTCCCACCTCATCGCCCACAATGAGGGCCGCTTCGGCAAGACGCTGTTCACCGACCGCAACGATCCCGAGGACGGCAAGGTCAACGTTCACGCGGCCTGGGATTCCGAGGAGGAAGCCCGCGCCATCGGCGAGACCATCGAGGCCTACCAGCGCCAGAAGCACAATCTCAACGACATGGCGATCTTGGTGCGCGCCTCCTTCCAGATGCGCGCCTTCGAAGACCGCTTCATCACGCTCGGCCTCAATTACCGCGTCATCGGCGGTCCACGCTTCTACGAGCGCATGGAAATCCGCGACGCGCTGGCCTTCTTCCGTGTCGTTGCCAACGGCACCGACGACCTTGCCTTCGAACGTATCGTCAATGTGCCCAAGCGGGGACTCGGCGAGGCCACCATCCGCCAGATCCATGACACGGCGCGCGCGCTGCGCATCCCGATGCTGGAGGCTGCGGCGACGCTCGCCGAAAGCGACGAGCTGAAGCCGAAGCCCCGCGCCGCTTTGCGCGAAGTGGCCGCCAATTTCGAACGCTGGCAGAAGGCGCTGGAAAACAAGCCGCACACCGAGCTTGCCGAGACCATTCTCGAAGAGAGCGGCTACACCGACATGTGGAAGAACGACCGTTCGGTCGAGGCGCCCGGCCGGTTGGAGAACCTCAAGGAACTGATCCGCTCGATGGAGGAGTACGAGTCGCTGCGCTCCTTCCTCGAACATGTCGCCCTGGTCATGGATGCCGAGCAGAATGCCGACCAGGACGCAGTTAGCATCATGACGCTGCATTCGGCCAAAGGCCTCGAATTCGAGACTGTCTTCCTGCCCGGCTGGGAGGAAGGCCTGTTCCCGCATCAGCGCGCGCTCGACGAGGGCGGCCGCTCCGGCCTGGAGGAAGAGCGGCGGCTGGCCTATGTCGGCCTGACGCGGGCCAAGAAGAACCTGCATCTCTGGTTCGTCTCCAACCGCCTCATCCACGGCCTGTGGCAATCGACCATTCCGTCTCGCTTCCTCGAGGAACTGCCCGAAGCCCATGTCGAGATCGCCGAAACCGGCAACTCCTATGGCGGCTACGGCAATCCCTATGGCGGCGGCTCCTTCGCCTCCGGCCGAGGCGGCAAAGGGGCAGGAAGGCAGAATCCCTACGGTGCCTCGCGCTTCGACAATATCGGCGGCAATGCCGGCGGCACGGAAAAATCCGGCGCCTTCTCCAACACCTACTCGACGCCGGGCTGGCAGCGCGCGCAGGCCAACCGCACCGAGGCGACCGACCGCAACTGGGGCACGCGCTCCGGCCATCAGGTCGAGCGCATCGGCTATGGCGAGACCGATTCCGGCTACGGCGCCGGCCGCACGAGCGTAAAAGGCCGCACCATCGACGGCGAACTGGTCGCCAAATCCGTCGCCGACAAGCCGTCGCCCTTCAGCGTCGGCGACCGCGTCTTCCACCAGAAATTCGGCAATGGCAACATTTCGGCCATCGAAGGCAACAAGCTGACAATCGACTTCGACAAGGCCGGCCAGAAACGAGTGCTGGACGGGTTCGTGCTGCCGGTGTGAGCCGGATTCTGCAAGCCTCGTAAAACCGGCTGGCCCTCAATCCACCTTCTTCTCGCCCGCCTCCCCAGCCTTCACGATGTCCCCCGTCGTGAACAGGATTTCCTTCAGTTCCGCCCGCCAGTCCAGCTTCTGGCGCAGCAGGAATTCGAGATCCATGCCGAAATGCTTGAACTCCTCACTCTGCGCGTTCTGCATGATCGCCTTGGCTTGAGGGTCCTTCTCCACCGCCATGCGCTGTTCGTACCAGCTTATCGCTTCCGCCTCCTCGATCAGCGAGGTGATCATGCGGGCAAAGGTCCGCACTTGCTGCGACAGTTCTTCTGGCGGTTCGTGATACTGGTCGAAACCCATGTCGTCCTCCGTGGTTAGTCCCAGTGAATGCCCGGGAACGGCGCCGGTTCCGCATCATCGTTGCAATTCGGCCAGCGCCCTCTCCAGCGGTGCCGTCGATATTTGGATCGGGCCGGAAAATGCCAGATCCATGTCGAAGATCAGGTAGATCGCCCCGGCAATCATGGCTGCCGACACCACGTAGGTGCCGATGGTGATCGCGTTTCGCGGTGCCCTGAAGCCGAAACCGGCGAAGATCAGCACCAGCCAGGCAACCAGCATGACAATCAGCGCCACGGGGATCGTACTCTCCGACTGCTCGATCAGAACCCAACGTAGTTCCGTCACCTTCTGCAGATGCTGGCGGGCATCTTGCAGCAAGGCGCTATGCGCGTCATCCGCCGGTATCAGCGCACTCAGCCTATTGCCGATCTCAATGAGCAGGTGCTCCGATAGCCGGTTGGCGTCGATTGGCGTTTCATGGGTCGGCGAGTCCTGACCCGTCACGCGCTGCACATAGATGCCAAGAGGCTGGCGCACCACGTCGGTCCCAGGCCCGTATTGCCGGAGCGACCGGTCGAGAAGGATCATTTCGGTCGCATAGGCGTGCACGTTGCGGTCGATAGATTCGTAGGTGTTCCTGGCCGAGTTGATCATCAGTCCGAGCATCAGCGACGTCATGACCCCGAACAGATTGGCCGTGAGCCGAACCACGGTGTTCGTGTCGTCGTCGCGATGTTTGGCCGGCAATGTCGGCCAGATCGCCATGCTGGCGAACGCCGCCGCCACCAGGCATAGGAAGATCACCAATGCGATCAACGCTTCGCGCATCCGTCATTTCTGCACGGCATGCGCCAATTGCCAATGGCAAGACACTGGTCACATAGCGAAAGTTGCGACTCCGTCAGGCGTTTCTCGTATCTCTGGTGTCTTACGACACCGGTGCTGCTCCGCCTTCCTCGGTGCGCCGCGCGATGAACGCGTCCAGCACGCCTGACGTGGCCACCGCCGTTGCCGGCGGCTCGAAATCGGCGAGGATGCGTTTCCAGATGCCGGTGGCGCGTTCGGTGGCGTTCTTGGAACCGCTTTGTGTCCAGTTGCCGAAATTCGACCAGTCGGCCACCAGCGGCTCGTAGAAAGCGGTGCGGTAGCGCGCCATGGTGTGGCCTGCCGAGAAGAAATGGCCGCCCGGCTGCACTTCGGCGATCGCCTCGAAGCCGATGGAATCGCTGTCGCCGGGTGTCGCGGCACAAAGTTCGGCGATCGTCTGCAAGGCTTCGACATCGGTGACCAGCTTCTCCAGCGAGACGCTCAAGCCCCCCTCCAGCCAGCCGGCCGCGTGGATGCAGACGGTGGCGCCGGCCAGCACCGAGCCCCACAAGGCGAACTGCGTCTCATGCGCCGCCTGCGCGTCCGAGATGTTGGCGGCACTGCCGCCGCCGGACCGCCAAGGCAGGCCGATGAAACGCGCCAGCTGGCCGGCGCCGAGCGTCGCCTTGACATGCTCCGGCGTGCCGAAGGCCGGCGCTCCGGATTTCATGTCTACATTGGAGGAGAACGAGCCGTAGACGACCGGCGCACCGGGCCGCGCGATCTGCGCCAGCGTCAGGCCGGCCAGCGCTTCGGCATGCTGCAGCGCCAGCGCGCCCGCCACCGTGATCGGCGCCATGGCGCCCGCCAGGCAGAACGGCGTGATGATCGAGACCTGGCCCGCTTTAGCGAAATCGATGATGCCTTGCGCCATCGGTATGTCGAGCTGGCGCGGCGAGTTGGTGTTGATGACGGTATAGCACCAGGCATTCGACTGAAATTCGTCCCGCGACAAGCCTCGTGCCAGCCTGACCATCTCGAAACTGTCATCGACCTGCGGCGTGCCGCGCGCGAAGACGAAGGGGAACTTGTCGGACAGCGTCAGCTGCGCGCGGTTGACGGCATAGTGACGGAAACGGTTGTCGACGTCCTGCGGCTCGACGCAAGGCCCCAGCATGTGCAGCACGTCGAAATGCTGCACCATCTTGATGAACTCCTCGAAGGCCTCGAGCGTGCCGGGCCGCCGGCCGCGTACGAGATCGGTGACGTTGGGCGCGCCGGAGCCAGCCAGGAACGTCATCGAACCCAGTTCGAGGGACAGATCGCGGGCACGCGCGCCGGCGTGGGCATGGATCGATCGCGGCGCGGAGGCCAGCGCCGCCGCCACCATGTCGCGGCCGATGCGCACCATGTCGGTGTCCGGATCGACCAGCGCGCCGGCGCGGGCGAAATAGTCGCGCGCCTGCGGCAGCAGCACCTTGATGCCGAGCTCTTCCAGCACGCGCAGCGCCGTGTCGTGGATCGCGGCGACCTGATCGTCGGAAAAGATCGACTGCGGCAGGAACGGGTTCTTCAGCGACCGGTAATCGGGCCGGCGGCTGCTCTCGCTGCCGGCCTCGCCTGTGCGTCCACGCCGGCGTTCGCGCCTGCTGTCTCGTGCCGCGTCATCGACCATCGAAAATCCTCCTCATTGCCGCATCGCCTTGCCCGAGGGATCGTAGGGCGAAGCCGCGATGACCCGCGCCGGCCGCTCGACACCGACAATGTGCACCGAAAGCGCCGTTCCCTCCTCGGCAAAATCGTCGTCCACCAACGCCAGCGCGACGCTCTTGCCGATCGTGTAGCCAAAGCCGCCGGAGGCGACGAAGCCGATGCGCCGGCCGTCGAGCCACACCGGCTCGAAGCCGCTGGCGTCGGCATCGACGGCGTCAATCTCCAGCGTCACGATCCGCTGCGAGGCGCCGGCCTCGCGCTCCCTCAGCGCCGCGTCGCGGCCGACGAAATCGCCCTTGTCGAAAGCGATGAAGCGGTCGAGTCCGGTCTGCCCAGGCGTGTAGCCTTGCGTGAACTCGCGTGACCAGATGCCGAAACTTTTCTCCAGCCGCAGCGCATTGAGCGCGTAGTAGCCGATCTCCACCAGACCAAGCTCCTCGCCGGCGGTCAGCAGCGTCTCGCGCAGTGTGGCATGCATGGTCACGGGGCAGCTGATCTCGAAGCCGAGCTCGCCGACGATGGACAGGCGGGCAACCCGCGCCCGCACCAGTCCGACGTCGAACGCGCCGCAGGCCATGAACGGCAATGCCGCCGCCGACACATCCTGATGCGTGGTGCGTTCCAGGATCTTGCGCGCATTCGGCCCCGTCAGCAGGAAGCCGCTCATGGCGTCCGAAATGTCGGTGACCGTAACGTCCTCTCGCGCCTGGCTCTCGAACCAGCGCATGTGAAATTCGCGCAGGTAGTAAGAGCCCATCAGCCAATAGTCGCCGCCGCCCCAGTTGATCACGGTGAGATCGCCCTTCAAGCGCCCGTCCGGCCCAAGCATCGGCGCCAGCCGCGCCTGCCCGGCTTGCGGCAGCCTGCACGCCAGCAGCCGGTCGAGCCACGCCTGCGCGCCAGCTCCCGAAATCTCGTACCGCGAGTAGGCCGAGATATCGATGAGACCCGCGGCACGCCGCACTTGCAGCGCCTCGTCGCCGACGATGTCGAAGGCATTGGAGCGCTTGAGCGTGGTGTTCTCGCGAAACCCCATCGGCGCGAAATAGGCCGGGATTTCTAGCCCCCAGGACGCCGTCCATTCGCAGCCCGCGGCAGCCATGCCGTCATAGGCGCCGGGGCGCTTCAAGGGCCGGCCGGCGGGCAGCCGTTCATTGGGAAAGGTCATGACGAAACGGCGCGAATAGAACTGGCGTGTCGTCTGCTTGAGATATTCGCGGTTGGCGGCGAAGGCGCCGTAGCGGGCAATGTCCATGCCGAAGATGTCGGCCTGCGGCTCGCCATAAATCATCCATTCGGCCAGCGATTTGCCGACGCCGCCGCCCTGGCTAAAGCCGGCCATGACGCCGCAGGCGACCCAGTAGTTCTTCAAACCGCGCACCGGTCCGACGATCGGATTGCCGTCCGGCGTGAAGGTGAAGGCGCCATTGACCCATTTGCGGATGCCGGCCGTCGCAAGGCACGGGAAGCGCTCATGCGCCTTGGCGAGTTCCGGGCTGATACGGTCTATGTCTTCCGGGATCAGCTCGATGCCGTAGTCCCATGGCGCGCCATCCATGTTCCAGTGCTTCGGATCCTGCTCATAGACGCCGAGCAGCACGCCCTTGCGCTCCTGGCGCAGGTAGGAGAAGCCGTCGAGATCGACGGCGATGCCGATTTCCCGGTCGAGCGCCGCGATCTCGGGAATGTCCTCGGTGACGAAGTAGTGGTGCTCCATCGGCGTCACCGGCAGGTCGACGCCGGCCATGCGGCCGAGCTGCTTTGCCCACAAGCCGCCGGCATTGACGACGTGCTCGGCGACGATGGTGCCCTGCTCGGTGACGACGTCCCACAGCCCATCGGCGCGGGACTTCAGCTCGACCACACGGTTGCGCAGGATGACGTCGGCGCCGCGCTTCCTGGCGGCGCCGGCATAGGCATGCGTCGTGCCGTAGGGATCGAGATGGCCCTCGTTGGAATCGTGCAGGCCGCCGAGCACGCCGGCGACATCGACGATCGGGCAGATTTCCCGGATCTCTTCCGTGGTCACCAAGCGCGCGGTTTCGATGCCGACCGACTGGAACACCGCCCAGGCCGACTTCAGCCACTCCCAGCGGGCGGGATCGCTGGCGATGTTGACGCCGCCGGTCATGTGCAAGCCGATATCCTGGCCGGATTCGGCCTCGATCTCGCGGTAGAGGTTGATCGTGTAATCCTGCAGCGCCGCCACGTTGGGATCGGCGTTGAGCGCATGGAATCCGGCCGCGGCATGCCAGGTCGAACCGGCGGTCAATTCGGCGCGCTCGATCAGCGCCACATCCGACCAGCCGAACCGCGTCAGATGGTAGAGCACCGAGGCACCGACCACCCCACCCCCGATGACCACTGCGCGATAATGCGGCTTCAAGGCCTTCCCTCCCGATCTGTCCGAAGCCGGCACCATATACGCACTGGACATAAGTGTCCAGTGCGTATGAATACGCCCGATGCAGCCTCTCGCGCTATCCCGCCTTTCATCGGTGGATGAAACGCCGGCAGGGATGCGCCGCCCGCTGTCACGCCAGCATCATGTTCACCCCTTAGATCGCTTTCGGGGAGGCGCGCGCGGCATCATCGATGTGGCACCTCTTTCCGTTTTCGTCGTTCAGCCGCTCCGGCATGCTTCGTCACAAAGAGGATTGTCCATGAAACACCTGCACCGAACCGCGTCGCTCGGCGTCGCGCTGGTCCTTTTTACCGCGCTTACGCCGGCGCTCGCCGACGGCACCGCGACCGTCGCCGGCATCAGCTTCGTCAATAAGGGCCTCGTCGGCGTCGGCCGCATCCCGGCCGCACAGCGCGACAAGTTCGGCGAGACGTTCGGCTCGGGCTCGGGCATGGCGATCGACACGTCAGGCTGGACGCGTGACGCGGCCGGCTACAAGGGTTCGCTGTGGCTGCTGCCGGATCGCGGCTACAATGTCGGCGGCACCACCGACTACCGTGCGCGTGTCAACACTGTCGGGATCGAGTTCTCGCCTATCGCGCCGGGCGCGGCACCCGCCGCCGGCAAGGAGCAGACTGGCGTCAAGGCGACGCTCGCCGACACGATGCTGCTGACCGACGACAAGGGCGCCGATACCACTGGCCTTGATCCGCTGTCGGATGTGCGCCCGGCCGCCGGGAACATGCCGATGCTGCCTGTCGCCACCAACGGCAAGCTCGCCCTCGACGATGAAGCGATCGTGCGGCTTCCCGACGGCTCGATGTTCATCTCCGACGAGTATGGCCCGAACATCTACCGCTTCTCGGCTCAAGGCCGCCTGATGTCGGCGACCCAGCCGCCTGCCGCTCTTGTCCCGATGCGCAAGGGGACGCCGAATTTCTCCTCGGACAATCCCGGCCCAGGAGCCGCCGAGCCTGATCCGAAGGATCCCGAAACCGGCCGCCAGAACAACCAGGGCCTGGAAGGCATGGCGATGACGCCGGACGGCAAGTTCCTGATCGCCGTGCTGCAGTCGGCGCCCCGGCAGGATGGCGGCGATTCCCCTTCGACGCGGCAGAACACACGGGCACTGGTCTATGACGCCTCCGACCTGGGCCACCTCAAGCTCGCGCACGAATATGTCGTGCCGCTGCCGGTGTTCAAGGATGCCAAGGGCAAGACCAAGGTCGCCGCGCAAAGCGAGATCGTGGCATTGTCGGACACGGCGTTCCTGATGCTGGCCCGCGACAGCGGCAACGGCCAGGGGCTGGCAAAAGGGGACGCATCGCTCTACCGCCGGATCAACATCGTCGATGTCTCCGCTGCGACCGACATCGCCGGCGGCGCCTTCGATGCCGCCGACAAGCCGGTGGCGCCCAAGGGCGTGCTCGATCCGTCGGTGACGCCGGCCAAGCTGACGCCGTTCATCGACATCAACGACGCTGCCGAGCTCGGCCGCTTCGGCCTGCACAATGGCGGGACGAAGGACCACAACGAGCTTTCCGAGAAGTGGGAGGCGATGTCGCTGGCGAGCGTGCTCGATCCGAAGCAGCCCGACGACTACTTCCTGTTCGTCGCCAATGACAACGACTTTCTTACTCAGGATGGTTTCCAGGTCGGCGCACCCTACAAGGCCGACGACGGCGCCGACGTCGATACCATGTTCCTGGTCTACCAGGTCACGATTCCGGGTCTCGCAAAGAAGTAATGCCGCGTGCAGGCGGGCGCGCCGAGCGTCCGCCTGCGGATCGTAAGGACCCCGAATCAACATCTTCGCGTCCCTTGGCACGCCCGGGTCGACCGCGCTGGCTGTGGAATTCCACTCCGCGTGCCGTGCGGCCGGTATGTCGTATCCTTGCCTCACGGAACAAGCGCGGGCGCCCTGCGGACTGTGTGGGCCGGGCGGCATGCCGTCCTTGGACTTGCCAGTTCCGGCCCACGCTGTATCTCTTCAGGTGGCGGCTTCCGGATCCGGCCGCTTCTCCCCCGCCTGACCACGGCCTGGACGGCTTTGCATCGACCTCTCCGGTTCAATTTGCAATCATCGCACAGTGGACACAGACAGGCCTTCACCGAGTTTCCAGCCATGGACGAAAAAATACCCCCGCGCCGGCGCACCGGCGACCTGACAAGCGGTCCGATCCCGCGGACACTCCTGCTGTTCGCTCTGCCGGTCCTCGGCTCCAATGTCCTGCAATCCCTCAATGGGTCGATCAACGCCGTCTGGGTCGGCCGCTTCCTCGGTGAATCGGCGCTGACCGCCACGTCCAACGCCAACCTCGTCCTGTTCCTGATCCTGGGCACGGTGTTCGGCATCGGCATGGCGGCCACCATCCTGGTGGCGCAGTCGGTCGGCGCGCGCGACCTGCCCGAGGCGCGCCGCATCGTCGGCACAAGCGCCACGTTCTTCTTCCTCATATCGGTGGTCTTCGCGGTCTGCGGTTGGATCTGGGTCGATGCGATCTTGCGCACGCTCGGCACTCCGGCCGACGCGCTTCCACTCGCGCGTTCCTATCTGCGCATCATCTTCGTCGCCGTGCCGATGATGAACCTTCTGTCCTTCGTCATGACCGTGCTGCGCGGCGCCGGCGATTCGCGCACGCCCTTCATCTTCATGGCGCTGGCGGTCGTGCTCGACATTGTGCTCAATCCCCTGCTCATCCGCGGCATCAGCCCGTTTCCCGAACTCGGCATCGCCGGATCGGCGACCTCGACGCTGATCGGCCAGACAGTGAGCGTGATCGCCATCCTTGTCGTGCTCTACGTCCGCAAGCATCCGCTGCGGCTGGCCGGCACCGATCTCGCCCTGCTGCGGCCCGACCCCACCCTGTTGCGCATCGTCGTCTTCAAGGGCGTGCCGATGGGCTTGCAGATGATCGTCATCTCGGCGGCCGCGCTGACCGTGATGGGCATCGTCAATTCATACGGTTCGCAGGTCGCCGCGGCATACGGCATCGCCGCACAGCTTTGGACTTACATCCAGATGCCGGCGCTCGCCATCGGGGCCGCGGTGTCCTCCATGGCGGCGCAGAATGTCGGCGCCGGCCGCTGGGACCGGATCGGCCGCGTCGCTGCCTCCGGCGTCGGCTTCAATCTCGTCCTGACCGGCGCTCTGGTCGCGCTGCTTTGGGTCTTCGACCGCTCGATCCTCAGCCTGTTCCTGACTAGCGACAGCGCGGCGATCGACATTGCCGCCCACATCAACAATGTCGCGTCCTGGTCGTTCATCCTGTTCGGCGTCACCATCGTGCTGTTCGCCACGGTGCGCGCCACGGGTGCCGTGATGCCGCCTCTGATCATCCTGGTGATCTCGGTGCTGGTCGTGCGCACCGGCTTCGCCTATTTCATGCGCGGTGTGATCGGCGAGGAAGCGCTGTGGTGGAGTTTTCCGGCGGGTTCGATCACCTCGCTGGTTCTGGCCGCGGCCTATTACCGCTTTGGTGGCTGGCGCACCGTCCATATGATCGAGAACAGGCCGGCAGCGGGCGAGCCGCCGGATACCGGGCTTGGCATACCGCGCCAGCGCGCCAACATGGCGCCTGAGACGCCGAACGGCTGAGGCCGGGCACCGCGTCGTGTTACCGGCTATGCTTCACCCCGAAGGCCAGCGCCACCAGCGCAAACGCGATGATGATGCCGGCGAAGGCAAGGCTCGCGGCGACGGAACCGGCATAGGTAGAGACGATGCCGATGCCGATGACGGGCAAGGCGTTGCCGACAAAGCAGCAGATGAAGAAGCTGGAGACGACTTTCGCCCGGCGATCCTTCGGCGCGATCTCGTTCACCACCTGCAGGCCGCCCCGGTAGCCAAGCGCCGCCACGACGCCGCAGCAGGCGGTGGCCACGATCATCAGCGCCATCGAACCCAATATCTGTGCCGCGACCACAAGCAGGACGCTCGGGATCATCAAGCCCAGCGCGGCCAGCATGGCCCTGTTGCTCTGCACGCGCATCAGCACCACGATGCTGGCCGCCGCGACGATCGCCAGTTCGAAGAACAGCGCACCGGCAACAGCGTGGTTGGTCTCATGAAGCTGCTGCGCCAGGATGCTTGGCGCCACTGCCGCGTAGAAGCCGACCAACGCCATGGCGCCGAAGCCGGTAACCGCCGGCGCAACAAAGCGCGGGCGGATTTCCTGCGGCACGGAGAATTGCGGCCGTATGGAAATGCGACTGAGGCTGCCTGGCTTCGCCACGGTTTCGCGGGTGCGCCAGACCAGGATCGTCACCACTGCGAGCGCCAGGAGATAGGTGACGAAGACGAGGCGCAAAGGCCAGGGCTCATATTGAGCCAACAGTCCCGAGACAAGCGCGCCAAAGCCGAGGCCGAGGAAATTGGTGCTGGTGGCGATCACGCTGGCGCGCGACCTGTCGGCACGGGAGAGAAGCTCAGCAATCCACGCGGTTCCGGTCCCCGCGCCGATACCGATGCCAAGCCCGCTCAGGATGCGCGCTATGTCGAGCGAAAGAACATTCTCGGAGAACAGGAAAACAATCGCGCTGACGATGGCAACGATCATCGCCGCGAGGGCGGCGGGCCGGCGCCCGACAACATCCGACACGCCGCCGAACAGCAGCAAGGCTCCAAGGTTGCCCACGACATAGACCGCGTAGATCAACGTCAGCGTGATCTGTGAAAAGCCGAATTGCTGCTTGTAGAGAATATAGAGCGGCGTCAGCACCGTGCTGCCGGCAAACAGCACGGCGATCATCGTGGCGACGATCGGGATGGCAAGAGCGCTGCCGCGAGCCGTTTCTTGCCCAGGCGCCAAATCGCGAAAGGCCATGGCCAACCTCATTACCCGCTTCGGAGATCGCGATCCCAACGCGTTTTCGCCCCCAACGTTCCGGCCGGCCAGCAGGCTCCTGACACTACGATGAGCCTAGCCTTAGTCAGGAATCCCGGACTGAACGGGTACGGGTCGGGCCCGTGGCCCCGATCCGCCACGCTATCGTTGGTGCGGCATCCGGTGCAACCGATCCTATTTGCAGGGAAAGCCGAGCGCGACCTTGCACTTGTCCGGGCGTGGTTTGTGCGGCGGGCGATGGTGCCGAGGGCGGTAATGCGGCGGCCCCAGCCGTTCGGTTGCTTCGGCGCGAGACTGCATCACAAGGGAGAGTCGGGAGCAGAAAGGTCAACAAGTAGCCAATGCCTGTCAGCACCATCGGCGGCCTGGCGCGAAAGTTCCCCTGATATTGTTGGGGATTTATCGCATGCCGTTTATCGAACCGGCCAGATGAGCTAACAATTTGCTGTCTTTCGACAATTCCTTTTAGGCAGGGCGGTGATCATGGGCAAAGGCAGGGTCGAGGCATTCACCGACGGCGTGGTGGCCATCATCATCACCATCATGGTGCTGGACCTGAAGGTGCCGGAGGGCGAGGATTTCTCCGCCCTGGTGCCGCAACTGCCGATCTTCCTGTGCTACGTGCTCTCCTTCATCAATGTCGGCATCTACTGGAACAACCTGCACAACATGTTCCACACCGTGCAGCGCGTCGATGGTGGCGTGCTGTGGGCAAACCTGCATCTGCTGTTCTGGTTGTCCCTGATGCCGGTAACGACGGCTTTCATGGGCGAGAACCATTTCGCCACGGTTCCGGTCGCGGTTTACGGTTTCGACCTTGCAATGTGCGCCGCCGCCTATGGCATCCTGGTCATTACCCTGCATCGGCTGCATGGGCCGGACACCGCCTTCGCCAAGGCGATCGGCCGGGACCGCAAGGGAAGGCTTTCCCTCGCCGTCTACCTCGCGGCGATCGCGCTTACCTTCCTCAACCGGTGGATCGGCGTGGCGCTCTACGTCGCCATCGCCTTGGTGTGGCTTGTACCGGACACGCGTTTTTCGCGCGTTCTCGAAAAATAACGCGCGGGCTCATCGCTCGGCGCGATGCCGGACGGAAAACCGCTTCGCACTTTTCCTGGAATTGCTCTTTGGTTCGGCGCAATTCCGGACGGAAAACCGCTTCGCACTTTTCCTGGAATTGCTTAGCCGCGCATTTCTTTCAGTTTTTCCGCCACTGCAGCCGCCAGATCGGCATAGCGCTCCTCCAGCCGTTCCGCGGCCTTGATGATCGAGAAATCATGGCCAAACTTTTCCAGCGCCATGCGCAGTTTCTCGACGAACTCCGCCTGTTTTTCCAGCGCTGAAAACAACGTCTTCACCTGGGCTTCGGTGATTTCGGGATTGGCCAGCATCTGCGGCACCTCGCGCCCCATCTGGTCGCCGGTGGCGGTCTGCTCCTTCAGAATTGCGACCCAGTCCGTCAATCGAAAACCTCCATTTGCCTGGGCAGCATGCGCAGCCTCGACCGGCATGGTCAACCCGAACCCATCTCTCCCGTCAGGGAACGCGCCGCGGTTTGGGGACAACGACGTGCATGAAAACAACACTTTGAGTGTGCGCCGTGGGGCCTTGAGCGCCGCTGCCCGAAGGACTTGCGCAAGGCCGTTGCGGCGCTAAGTTCGGCGCTATCGAAGAAGGAAGCCATCGCCGATGATCCCCGACACCGAGGTCCAGACCGCCCTGCCCGCCCTTGAGCCAGGCAAGTCCGCCGTCATCACTGGCGCCGCCAGCGGTATTGGTCTTGCGGCCGCCAGGCGGCTGGCGCTGATGGGAATGAAGATCGTGCTCGCCGACATTGGCGGCGCGCGCCTCGACGAGGCCTCCCGCGCCATCTCGGCGATCGCGGGCAATGACGCCGTGCTTGCGGTCGCCGCCGACGTTTCGAACGCCGACGAGGTCGATCGTCTAGCCGACCGGGCATTCGGCGCCTTCGGCGATATCTCGCTGCTGATGAACAATGCCGGTGTCGGCGACAACCCCGGAAAGCCCTGGGAAAACCGCGACGCCTGGAAACGGCTGCTCGCCATCAACTTCTGGGGCGTCGTGCATGGCGTGGAAGCGTTCGCCCCGCGCATGCTGGCCTCAGGCAGGCCGGGCCTCATCGTCAACACAGGCTCGAAGCAAGGCATCACCACACCACCCGGCAACCTCGCCTACAATGTCTCCAAGGCTGGCGTGAAGACGTTCACCGAAGGGCTGGCGCATGCGCTGCGCAACGAGCCCGGCGCCCGCCTGTCGGCGCATCTGCTCATTCCCGGCTTCACTTATACCGGCCTCACCGTAGGGGCGACGGAAAAGCCCGCCGGCGCCTGGACAGGCGAACAGGTCGTCGATTTCATGCTGGAATCGCTGGTCAGGGGCGACTTCTACATCTTGTGTCCCGACAACGAGACGGCGCGGCCGCTGGACGAGAAGCGCATGGCGTGGGCAGCCGGAGACATCATCGAAAACCGCCCCGCTTTGTCTCGCTGGCATCCAAACTACAAGGATGCGTTCGCGGCCTTCATGAAAGATTGAGTTCGAGTCTTTAGGCCGCGCGCTTTCTCGGAGTTCGTTTTTGCGCCACGGCCTTCTTTGCGGCCATGGCGGCGATCTTCTCATCGTGCCGGCGCGCCGCCTGCTCGCACTTGTCGCGGATTTCCTCGACCTCGGATTCGGTGAGGTGTTCGATGCCGATGAAGCGGTTGTGCGCCTCGCTGACCCGGATCAGTTCATCGAGCTTGGCCTGGATCGCCGCGCCGTCCCGATTCTGGGTGTTTTGGATGAGAAACACCATCAGGAAGGTGACGATGGTCGTGCCGGTGTTGATCACCAACTGCCAGGTGTCCGAGAAATTGAAGAACGGCCCACTCGCCGCCCAGATGACGACGACCAGGCAGCAGACGGCAAATGTCGGTGACAGGCCGGCTATGTGGGAGACCCGGTTGGCGATCCTGGTGAAGAGCTTTTCCATCTGTCGAGGTCCCTCAATGGCTGCCGCGATGAGAAACAACCGGCGACCGTTTCGGGTTCCCGCAGGCAATAAATACAACCGCTGCAATTGAATGCACGCAACGCGCGCATATGGTGAAAAACACACCTTATCGGTTCAATGTCATGGTAACCCGCGCAGGCAAAAGTGCCTGTTCCGTCCGCTCCACGGCGGTTTACCTCCAGCCCCTTCCGCCGCGCCACCCCCCGCATGGCGGAAGGGGTTTCAGCCCGTGGCGCGGAGCGTGGTTTCCCGAAAGCGCCGACCGGCATACAAACAGACGATCACTTCAGGTTCAAACGGCGTCGTTTTCCCAGCGATCGAGGAAGGCCTCGATCGGCATTGCCTGGATATCGGGAACCGCCCTGGCGAGTTTCTCGACCGGCCAGTCCCACCAGGCGAGAGCTTCGACCCGCGCCGCGATTTCAGGAGCAAAGCGCGGCCTGAGCGGCTTCGCCGGCACACCGGCGACGATCGTGTAGGACGGCACGTCATGAGTTATCACCGCATTGGCGCCAATGACGGCGCCATTGCCGATGGTGATATCGGGCATGACGACCGCTCCATGGCCGATCCAGACATCATGGCCGATGGCCACGGCCTTCGCCTGCCGCCGCTCGCGGAACGCGGCATCGACGCCCAACCAGCGAAAATACTCGTTTGGCCGATAGCTGACCTTGTGCTGGGTCAGCCGTTCGATCGGATGCTCCAGTGCATTGATGCGGCTGTTGGCGGCGATCGAGCAGAATTTGCCGATGCTCGTGTAGATCGCCTCCGCATGGCGCTCGAAATAGGAAAAATCCCCCACGCTCACCTCGCGCAGCACCACGCGCTCGCCGATTGAGGTATAGCGGCCAAGCTTGCACCCCTTCAGCTCCGCGGTCGGATGGATGCGCGGTTCTGGATCTTTCAGGACGAGGTTTTCGGAACGGTCCATGGGCGCGGCTTTACGTCAGAGCAATTGTTCCCGCAAGCGGGACCAATTATCCGTCAAGCCAGTTCTGGGAAAGAGTTCGATCAGCCTATTTCGGCTTGCCCTTGGTCCACACCACGTTCTGGCCGTAGAGCGGCACCGTTGTGACCGACATCTTCGCGGAGCCGTTCTGCACCTGGCGCGAGTGCGACAGATAGATCAAGGTCTCGTTGGTCTTGTCGTAGATGCGGTTCACAACCTGCTTCTTCCAGATCAGGCTGAGGCCTTGTTTGAACACCTCCTCGCCGCCCTCGCCCATATCGATGTCGCCGATGGTGATCGGGCCGGTCTGGCGGCACGAGATTGAGGAATCGCTGGGATCCTCGAACCAGTTGCCCTTGTGCAGCCTATCGATGATGCTTCGGTCGAAATAGGCGACATGGCAGGTCACCCCATCAACCTTGGGGTCCTTGATCGCGTCGATCATGATGTCATTGCCGACCCAGTCGACGCCGACCTTGCCGACTTCCTCGGCAATGGCGGCACCAGCACCAAGGACAAGGCATGCGGCCAGAGCGCCGCCGATCAGTTTTGGCCCAATCGGTCTTTGCAAGGAAGCCTCCTGCGGTTCGAGTAGCCGGTCTCAGGTGGGGCGAGTTGGGTTGCTTTGCAAGCAGACGCTTCAACACCATATGCGGTTGCGGCAACGCGGCACTTTGCCTGGGCAAGGTCGAACCGCTAAGACTGTCGCATCGGCGCGCACTGAGCCGCCGGCGATGATTTCTGCGGACGGACTTTTCTGATGATGCGTTCTATCCTGATCGGCATTCTCGTCCTGATGGCGGCCGGCATCGGTTGGCTGACCTTCGACTGGTATCGCGGCCACTACGGCGGCGAGCCGTTCGGAGCCCCGTTCACTCTTGTCGACCAGAAAGGCGCGCCGATCACCGAGGCCGCCTTCAGGGGGCAGCCCAGTGTCGTCTTCTTCGGCTTCACCCACTGCCCCGAGGTCTGCCCGACCACGCTCTTCGAACTCTCCGGCTGGCTGAAGACGCTCGGCGACGACGGTAAGAACCTGCATGCCTACTTCGTCTCGGTCGACCCGGAGCGTGACACGCCGCAGGTGATGAACGCCTATGTCAGCAATTTCTCCGACCGTATCACCGGCATCACCGGCGAGCCGGACAAGGTCCATGCCATGGCCAAGTCCTTCGGCATCTACTGGAAGAAGGTCGACACCGGCGACGGCGACTACACCATGGATCACACCGCCTCGGTGCTGCTGCTGAACGCCAAGGGCGACTTTGCCGGCACGATCGCCTACGGCGAAAGCGCCAGCACCGCCGTGGAGAAGCTGAAGCGTCTTGCCGCCAGGGGCTAGAGCTTGATTCCGAAAACCGGTTTTCGGACAAGATCAAGCTCAAGGAAGACCTTAATCCACATGACCCAGACGCGACTGCATTTCACCACCGGAAAGATCGAGGCTGACCGCATTTTCGCGGCGCTCGAGATGGCCTTCGAGGATGAAGGGCTGCCGATCGCCGTGCTGGAGGTGGACGAGGACCAGGACATCCATGAAGTCTCGCTCTACGCCGACGGCGACGTCGACGCGGTCGAGGCGCGGGTGAAGGACGTTCTCGCCGGCCTCGCTCTGTCAAAACCGGTCGAGCGCGAAAAGCTGCCCGACATCGATTGGGTGGCGCGCTCGCTGGAAGGCCTGAAGCCGGTGCGCGCCGGCCGTTTCTTCGTCCACGGCGCGCATGACCGCAGGAAGCGCCACAGCGGCGAACTCGCCATCGAGATCGAGGCCGGCCTTGCTTTCGGCACCGGCCATCACGGCACCACCGCGGGATGCCTCGAAATGCTGGAGAAAGTGGTGCGGCGCGAGCACCCGCGCAACGCGCTCGATCTCGGCACCGGCAGTGCGGTGCTGGCGATCGCCGTCGCCAAGCTGGCGCATATTCCGGTGCTTGCCACCGACATCGATCCGGTGGCGGTGAAGGTCGCCGCAGCCAATGCGCGGCTCAACCACGTCAAGGCGCTCGTCGAGACGGTGACCGCACCGGGCTTTCACCACCCGATCTTTGGCAAGCGCGCACCCTTCGATCTCATCGTCGCCAACATATTGGCACGGCCGCTGATGCGGCTGGCGCCGCAAATGGCCGGGCACATCGCGCTCGGCGGCTCGATCGTGCTGTCAGGCATTCTCGATCGCCAGCGCGACGCCGTCATCTCGGCCTATGTCGGCCAGAACTTCCGCCACGTGCGCACGCTGCACCGCGAAGGCTGGGTGACGATCCACCTCAAGCATTGAGGCCGGCAAGACAGCCGGCCGGTTCTTGACGTCCTAATGCCCAGATTAGAACTTGATGCCAAGATTGGCCTTGAACCCATTGTCGAAGGCATCCGGCCCGAACTGTCCGGCATAGGACAGGCCAAGCGTGGCGTTGCGCGCCAGCTGCACGTCGAAACCGGCTTCGACCAGCATCGCATCCCTGGCGATCGGCACGCCGGCGACGGTGAAGTCGTCGCCGCCGGCGAAGGCGACCGTCGACACCGGCGTCGCCTCACCGAATGCATGGCGCCAGCCGAACATGCCGCGCGCGGTCGCCGCAACGCCGCCAATGGTGACGTCGGTCGAGGCCCTGAAGCCGAGCGTGGTGAAGGTCGCGTCGGTGGTCGAACTGCCGCTGCTCAGCGCCGCGGCGCCACCGCTCTCCGAGAAACCGTCCGTGTGCAGATTGACATAGGCGAGATTGGCGAACGGCTCGAAGGCAAATGGCCCGGCATCGGTCTTGTAGGCAAGTTCGCCGAATGCCTGCGCGGTCCCCGCGTCGTAATCGGCCGACAGGCTGTCGGTGAAGCCCTGGAAAGCGACCGACCGCGACGTCGAGATACGGTGCCAGGTGTAGGCGGCGCCGGTACGGAAGGCGATGGCGCCCCAATTGGTCCCGCCATAGAGGCCGAGATGGTAATTGTCGCTGTCGCCTGAGGAGTGCCTGTCGTCGGCATCGAAGCTGGTGTGGCTGTAGCCGCCGACCACGCCAACCCGCCAGTTGCCGGCTAGGCCGTCGGCGCCCACCAGCAGGCCACCCGTCGAACGGTCGAAGGCAGCTGCATTGCCATCGCTGTCAGTGCCGCCCCAGGAGCCGAATCCCTGCGACCAGACGGCAAAGCGGTCCGTGTCGGCGGCCACGGGCTGAACGCCGTCCTGGCCATAGGCCATGACCGGCAGCGAAGCGGTTTTGCCGCTGTCGCCGAAAGCGCCACGCAAGCGTGCCGTCACCGCATCCTGCAGGAAGTGGCTGTCCTGGACGAGCATGCCCTTGGCCGAGGCATGGACTTCGCCCGAAAGCTGGTCGTAGGCGGCCTGCGCGGCCGCGTCGCTCGGCAAGGCGAGCATCGCGCTGACCAGGGGGCTGCCGGCGGCGCTGTCCAGCCCCTCGCCGGTGGCGATCTGGTTCGGCGTCAGGCCGGCCGAACCGAAGCTCTTCGACTGGGTGACGTCGATATAGGCCTGCGTTGCATTGGAACCGGTGGTGAGGCTGACGAAGTTGGAGAGCTGCGGGTCGGCCAAGGTGAAGGTTCCGGTGACGCTGCTGGCCTCAAGAACGGTGTAGCGGGTGCCTGCCACTAGACCGCCAAGTCCAATATTGGTCACCGTCAGGCCGGCGCCGCTGGCAATGGTGGCGGCGCCATGCACATCGATCAGATCCGAGACGACGGCCGAATTGAGTTCCACCGCATAGGTGGAGCCGGACTCGAATTTGGCGGTGCCATTGACTGTCAACGTGCCAATTGCATTGTTGCCGGGCGCGACCGTGCCGGAGACGTCGAGCGCTCCAATCGTGCCGCCGCCGCCCAGCGTGGCGCCGTTGGCGACGGCCACGGCCGAATTGGCCAAGGAGCCGCTGACCAGAAGCGTGCCGGCCTGAGCCTTGGTGTTGCCTGAGAACGAACTGGTGCCCGAAAGCTCGAAGGTTCCCGTTCCCGTCTTGGTCAGGTCGCCGGTGCCGGTGAGATTGCCGGAAAACACCGTATCGTTATTCATGCCGCCGGTCGTCAGCGTGCCCGAACCGGTATCGACCGTTCCCGCGCCGGCAAGCGAACCGATTGCTTGGCTGAAATTGTTAAGCGAAAGCGTGGCACCGCTGGCAACCGTATAGGCGCTGTTGGCGCTGAAAATGTTGGCCGCGCCTGCCTTCAGCGTGCCCTGGGCAACGTTGGTCGCCGTGGCATAGGTGTTGTTGTTGGCGAAGCCGCTCACCGTCAGCGTTCCCGCGCCGGTCTTCGTGAAGGTACCGGTCGGCACATCATTGTCGCCCATGCTCGCGCTGGTGCTCACGTCGAACCCGTTTGTATCGATGGTGCCGCCCGTTGCGTCGAACAGGATCGAGACATTGGCAAGGTTAAGGTTGGCACCTGCCTGCAACGCGCCGCCCTCCAGGGTGATCGGCCCCGAACCCGCCGCATGATCGGCCGTGACCTGCAACGTGCCGTCGCTGATCCTTACCCCACCGCTCAAATAGTTGTAGTTGGTCAGGACGAGTGTACCGGCACCGGTCTTCACGACCGTGCCGACCTCGAATTCCGAAATCTGACCGGAATAGGTGCCTGTTCCCGGCCCAACATTGATGGTCTGGCTGACGTCGATGTATAGATCGTTGCTGACGGTAATACCGTTCTGGATATCGATCACGGTTCCATTGAAAGCGGTAAGCTGGCCGGTCCCGAGGGCGGCATCGTTGCCGAGGCTGAGCGTGCCGCCATAGAGAGTGGTACCGCCAGCATAGGTGTTTGCCCCATTTAAGGTGAGCAAGCCATCGCCACTCTTGGTCAAGCCGCTGCCTGAAATCACTCCATCCGCCGTAAAATGAGTACCGGCACCAACCGAGAAAACGGTGTCGGAGATCAGGTTGAAACCGGCATTGGTCGCCAGATCCGTGACGAAATTGTTCGTTTCCACGTTAACGGCGGCCTGGCCAGAGGCCTGGAAATTCAAAACACCGTTCGCCAACTGGTAGCCGCCAGAGGTGCTCGTTGCATTGAGGTTCAGTGTCCCCACCGTGTAGGGCCCACCTGACAGGTCGACGGTATAGGAGACACCCTGGTCCGCCGCATCATGGTTGAAGTTCGCGACCGCATCGACCCCATCTGGAACCGTTGCGGGGGTCCAATTCGCAGCCGTACCCCAGCCGCCGGCGCCATGGGTGAAATCCTCAGCCGAGGCGCCACCAGACATAAGTGGCGTCATGGCGATCACTACAACTCCGGCTAGCAGCAGAGCCGGTAGCGACGTCGACGCCAGCAATGGACGCGCAAGCTGCGCGTTCGCCTCGCTCTTGCATTTGGCGTGCGCTGCAAAAACCGAATGTCTCATGTAATGCAATCTCCCCGACCAGCCATCTATTTGACTGGATCGCCCCTGAAACCCATGACAACGCTACGAAAAGCGCCGGCCCGAGACAAGCCGCGAGGATTGCCGAAACCAAACAACGCAGGCCTTGGAAAGCAATCCGCGCACGCCCGTTGCGATTTTGCATCAATGAATATCGGGCGCGTCAAATGCCAAACCGAGAAAGCACGGCTGTTGCCGGCTGGAAAGCGTGTTTCAGCGGCATCGACCTTCGTACTGCCGCTGGACCAAGCGCGATTGGTTGTCAGCCTGGCGACGCTGTAGCAGTTTGCGCCAGCCGGAAATCGATTCCGATTTCCAGGTCCATAGGCTACGGTCGAACTGACATCAGGAGGCCCATCATGTTCCAGACCTTCGATTCCGCGGGCGACCCGGCGGTCGGCAAGCCGCGCGTGGCGCTGCTGCGCCAATGGCTTGCGGCGAATGGCCTGGACGGCTTCATCGTCCCACGCGCCGACGAGCATCAGGGCGAATATGTCGCCGACCGTTCGGCGCGCCTGAAATGGCTGACCGGCTTCAGCGGCTCGGCCGGCGTCGCCATCGTCCTGCGTGACCGCGCCTTCGTCTTTGTCGACGGCCGCTACACGCTGCAGGTGCGCAATGAGGTCGACCTCGACGTCTTTTCGATCGAAAGCCTGGTCGACAACCCGCCCGCCGTCTGGCTCCGCGAGAATATCGGCAAGGGCGCGCGGCTGGGCTTCGATCCATGGCTGCACACGATCAGCGAGGTCAAGGCGCTGCAGGCCTCGGCCGACAAGACGGGCGCCGTCCTGGTGCCGCTCGACAGGAACCCGATCGACGTCATCTGGAAGGACCAGCCCGCGGCGCCCGTAACGCCGGTCGAGCTGCACCCGATCGGCTTTGCCGGCGAACTCGCCAAGGACAAGCTGGCGCGACTGGCGGCGGCGATCGGCAAGGACGGCGCCACCCATGCGGTGCTGACCGATCCCTCCTCCATCGCCTGGGCCTTCAACGTCCGTGGCGGCGACGTGCCGCACACGCCGCTGGCGCTCGGCTTCGCCATCCTCGCGGCCGATGGGTCCCATCAGCTGTTCATGGACAAGCGCAAATTCTCGCGCCAGGTCGCGGCCTATCTCACGCAGCTCGCCGATCCGCACGAGCCCGCCGAATTCGAAGCGGCGATCATGGCCCTCGCCAAGGGTGGCGCGAAGATCGCGCTCGACCCGGTGCTCGCGGCCGACAGGCTGCGCATGCTGGTCGAGGACAATGGCGGCACGGTGATCGCCGCGCCCGACCCGGCCCGCATCCCACGCGCCACCAAGAACCAGGCCGAGATCAACGGCTCGCGCGCCGCGCATCGCCGCGACGGCGCGGCGGTGGCAAAACTCTTGTGCTGGCTGGAACGCCAGAAGCCAGGCTCGCTTGACGAGATCGCCGTCGTCACCAAGCTGGAAGAGACACGCCGGCAGACCGGCGAGGAAACCCAGATGCCGCTGCGCGACGTCTCCTTCGACACCATTTCCGGCGCCGGCCCCAACGGCGCCATCATGCATTACCGCGTGTCGCGCGCCACCAGCCGCAAGCTTCAAAGCGGCGAATTGTTCCTGCTTGATTCCGGCGCGCAATATCAGGACGGCACCACCGACATCACCCGCACCGTGCCGATCGGCCAGCCGACCGAGGAAATGCGCGAACGCTTCACCCTGGTGCTCAAAGGTATGATCGGCATTTCCACGCTGCGCTTCCCAGCCGGCACGCGCGGTTCCGAGATCGATGCCGTCGCCCGCATGGCTCTGTGGAAGCATGGCTGTGACTTCGCCCATGGCACCGGCCATGGCGTCGGCTCGTATCTGGCCGTGCATGAAGGCCCCCAGCGCATCGCCCGCACCGGCACCGAAAAGCTGCTCGAAGGCATGATGCTGTCCAACGAGCCCGGCTACTACAAGGAAGGCTCCTACGGCATCCGCATCGAGAACCTCATCCTGGTGACGCCGGCAGAACAGATCGAGGGCGGCGACATCGCCATGCACGGCTTCGAGACGCTGACGCTGGCGCCGATCGATATCAGGCTGGTGCGGTCGGACCTGCTGACGCGCGAGGAACTGCACTGGCTGGACACCTACCACGCCCGCGTGCTGGCCGAAATCGGCCCGATGCTCGACGGCGAAACGCTGGCCTGGCTGGAAAAGGCGACCGCACCGCTGCCGCACGACGCCAAGATTTGAGGCGGCCGATATTCAGCTTGGAAGGTTGGCGCTGCCCCTCATCCGCCTGCCGGCACCTTCTCCCCGCATAGTGACGGGAGAAGGGAGCTGGCCGCAACCTCGCCGCCTTTTTTTGCAGCGCCTATAGTTGGCGAAATCGTCGATGACAGCGTCTTTCTCCCCGTCCCTATACGGGGAGAAATGCCCGACAGGGCAATGAGGTGCGGCGCCTACGTTGGAAGCATCGCGAGGCAGAGCTCTTATCCGATGAACTGCCGCGCCAGGATCAGCACCGCGGCACCCGCCAGAAACATCGCCATCAGCCCGCCACGCAGCGAAACCACCGCCGTGACGACCAGGGCCGCCCATTCGGCCGGTCCGGCGTTCAACAGTTCCGGCGCCACCAGTGTCGTCAGCACCGCCGCCGGCACCGCATTGAGGCCGGCCTCGACGCGCGGATGGATATTTTCGAAGCGCGAAATCACCAGATGCCCGCCGATGCGCGTCAGATAAGTGGCGATCGCGCCAGCGATGATGATCCAGAATGTCGTGCTCATGGCTGCTCTCCCACGCCGCTATGGTGCGGCGGCAGGATGACGGCGAGCAGCACGCCGGCAACGGCGCCGATCGAGACATGCCAGGGCGATCCGACCGTCTTGTAGGCGATGATCGAGGCGCAGCCGCTGGCGATGACCACCGGCAGCCACAGCGGCCGCTTGCGAAACCCCATCACAAGGCCAAGGAAATAGATCGGCAGCAGGAAATCGATACCCAGCGCATGCGTGTCGGGGATGAGCTTGCCGAACACCGCGCCGAGCGCGCTTTCGGTGATCCAGAACAGATAGACCGGCAGGCCGAGCCCCAGATACCAGGCAAAGCCGACGGTCTGCCCCGACTGCGCCCGCGCTTCGGCCACCGCGTATTGCGGATCGGTAAGGATGAAATAGCCGAGCGCCTGCTGGATGACGGGCCAGTGCGCGATGCGCCGGCCGATCCCGGCGGAATAGAGCACATGGCGGAAGTTGACGGCGAAGATCGAAAGCACGATCAGCCATGGCGCGACATGCTGGCCGAACAGCTGGATGCCCACCATCTGGCTGGCGCCGCCGAACACCAATGCGCTCATCAGGAAGGCTTCGAAGACCGAGAAGCCCTGGTCGACGGCAAGCGCTCCGAACAGCACGGCAAATGGCGCCGACGCCACCACGACCGGCATGGACAGCCGCACGCCCTGCCAGAACTCGCTCTTGCCGCCGCTTTCGGAAATCACGTCCGTCGCCATCGACCACTCCTGATGCATGTCGCCCAAAAGTGCGTGGCGGTTTTGGGACAACGGCATGCACAACAACAAAGGGAGAGGCGGTATGTAGGTGGCATGCCCCGCCTTGTCACACGAATTCGCTTGAGCCAAACGATCAGCGGAAATCATCGCCGGATCGCGGCGTCGACTATTCAATCCTGCGCGATTTTGCCCTCGATCGCCCTGCCCCAGTCGAGCAGTGGCCTGGCGCGCAAGGTGAAATCGACGAGTTCCTCGACCAGTTCCGGTCCATGGATGCCAGCCGGGTCGATGACGTGGCGAACAACAAAATGCCGGTTGCGGATGGCGGCAACGAGATCTTTGTCCACGACGTGCTCAAAGCCGCGCGGCGTGCGTTTCATGCCGCCCTCGGCATCGAGCTCGAGGCCATTCTTGTTCAACGCCTTCACCATGGCGCGAAACCTCTCGGGCCATGTCTCGATGGCCCGGCGCATCGACAACAGCAGCGCCGCCTCCGGCTGCCACCAGGCGACACCGGCAAAGCAACCCTCCAGCCCGATATGGACGTAGAACACGCCTTGCTCCATCTTGCTGCCGTCGGGCGACAGGATCGCGGAGAGATGCCTGTTGTAGGGCCGCTTGTCCTTGGCGAAGCGGACGTCGCGGTTGATGCGGAACAGCGACTTCTTGCGGTCACCACGCAGACCGAGCCCGGCTGCCAAGAAACGCTGCGTCAGCGTTTCGACGAGATCGCCCAGGGGATCGCGCAATTCCTTTTCGAACAACTCCCGGTTCTCCAGGAACCACTCCCGGCTCTGATGAAAATCGAGCGCCTTCAGGAATGGGATGGCTTTTGGACCGAACCCTTTGAACTCGCCCGACATCACGCCTTGCCGACCCGCTGCAGCCAGGTGTCTTCGTCGATGACTTCGACACCGAGTTCACTGGCAAGCTTGAGCTTGGAGCCGGCACCCGGTCCCGCCACCACCAGATCGGTCTTGGCCGAAACCGAACCAGCCACCTTGGCGCCGAGCCGTTCGGCCATCGCCTTGGCTTCGGAGCGCGTCATCTTCTCCAACGAACCGGTGAAGACGATCGTCTTGCCGGCGACCTCGCTGTCGGTCGAGATCGTGACGATATACGGCTTTGGCTTGACCTGTTCGAGCAGCTTGTCGAGCACGTCGTCATTGCGCTCATTGCCGAAGAAATCGCGCAGCGCGTCGATCACCGTGTCGCCGATGCCGTTGATCGACGGGAAGACTGTGTGCGGGTCCTCCGCCGCCGCCGTCTCCTTGCCGACGCGGATCAACTCCTCGATCGTCGAGAAGGTCCGGGCAAGCACGGCCGCCGTCGTCTCGCCGATGTGGCGGATGCCGAGCGCAAAGATGAAACGATCGAGTTCCGGTTCGCGGCGCGCGTCTATGGCAGCGAACAGCTTGTCGAGACCCTCATAGTTGCGGTCCTCGACGCCGCGCACATTCTTGCGCGTCTTGCCGGACGCCGCCTCGCGCTGCCTGGCCTGCTCCTCGCGCCGCTCGGCCAGCGCCCTGGTGACGGCCGGACGGCGATCCCGGAGCGTGAAGATATCGGCGGCTGTCTTGACCAGTCCCGAATTGAAGAACAGGTCGATGTTTTCAGCGCCCAGGCCTTCTATGTCCATGGCGCCGCGCGACACGAAGTGCCGCAGCCCTTCCACGGCCTGCGCCGGGCAGATCAGCTCGCCGGTGCAGCGGCGGCGCGAATCCTCCTTGCCGGTCTTCTCGTTGATCTCGCGCGTCGCCGGCGAACCGCAAACCGGACAGGTATGCGGGAACTCGTAAGGCACGGCATCAGCCGGGCGCTTGTCGATGACGACGCTGACGATCTGTGGGATCACATCCCCTGCCCGCTGGATGACCACCGTATCACCGATGCGCACGTCGATGCCGTCGCGGATCGGCAGGCCATTGCTGTCAAAGCCCTTGATGTAATCCTCATTGTGCAGCGTGACGTTCTCGACCACCACACCGCCGACCGTCACCGGTGCCAGCCGTGCGACTGGCGCCAGCGTGCCGGTGCGGCCGACCTGGATGTCGATCTTCTCCACCGTCGTCATCGCCTGCTCGGCCGGGAATTTGTGCGCGACGGCCCAGCGCGGCTCACCGGTGACGAAACCCCAGCGGCGCTGCAATTCGAGTTGGTCGACCTTGTAGACGACGCCGTCAATGTCATAGCCCAGCGACGACCGCTGCTCCTCGATCCGGTGATAGTGCGCGACCAGTTCCTCGACCGACTTCGCCCGCACCATAAGGGGACTGATCTTGAACCCCCAATCGGCGAATTTCTGGACCGAATCATACTGGGTCGGGGCTGGATCTTCCGTGGTGTAGCCCCAGGCATAGGCAAAGAATTTGAGGTTGCGGCTGGCAGTAACGGAAGCATCCTTCTGGCGTAGTGAGCCGGCGGCCGTGTTGCGCGGATTGACGTAATCCTGGCCACCGGCCGCGGCCGAACGTGCCTTCAGCGCCTCGAACTCGGCATAGGTCATATAGACCTCGCCGCGTATCTCGATGACATCAGGCCAGCCCGAGCCTTTCAACCTGGCAGGAATATCCGCGATGGTTCTGAGGTTGGCGGTGATGTCCTCGCCCACCGCACCGTCGCCGCGCGTCGCGCCCTGTATGAAGACGCCCTTTTCGTAGCGCAGCGAAGCCGATAGCCCGTCGATCTTCGGCTCGGCGGTGAAGGCGATGTCAAGGTCCTTGTCGCGGTGGAAGAACCGCCGGCCGCGCTCGATGAAATCGGCGACGTCCTCGTCGGTGTAAGCCTTGGCGAGGCTGAGCATCGGCACGGCGTGGCGCACCTTGGCGAAGCCCTCCGCCGGCGGCGCGCCTACCCTGCGCGACGGCGAATCCTCGCGCACCAGACCGGGAAAACGCTCCTCGATGGCGAGGTTGCGCCGCGCCAGCGCATCATATTCCGCATCCGTGATAACAGGCGCATCCTCGGTATGGTAGCGCCGGTCGTGCTCGGCGATCTCCGCCGCAAGGCGCTTCAGCTCGGCTTCCGCCTCGCTTTCATCAAGCGAATCGACTGGTTTTTCCGACATGGAAAGCTTCCTTGGACAATGGCACGTCACAATAAATCAGAATTCCGGGAAAATCATTGCTGAACAGCAGGATGGAGCCATATCCTGACTCGCTCCATGACGCCGGATATTCTCATGCTGCGGTAGTGTTCTCACGCAGCAGCCGCTCGGCGGCGGCGCGCGCCTCGTCGGTAATGGTGGCACCGGCCAGCATACGCGCGATCTCTTCCTGCCGCGCCGTCCTGTCCATCTCGGCGATGCCGGTCGCCACGCGGTCGGTGCTGCCCGATTTGGAGATCAGGAAATGCGTCGCCGCGCGCGCCGCCACCTGCGGTGCGTGGGTGACCGACAGCACCTGCACGCGCTTCGACAGGCGCGCCAGCCTCTGGCCGATCGCGTCGGCCACGGCGCCACCAACGCCGGTGTCGATTTCGTCGAAAACCAGCGTCGGCGCCGAGCCACGGTCGGCCAGCGCCACCTTCAGCGCCAACAGGAAGCGGGAGAGTTCGCCGCCGGAGGCGACCTTCATCATCGGCCCGGGCCGCGTGCCGGGGTTGGTGCGCACCCAGAACTCGATCTGGTCGATGCCCTCTTGCATGCGGCTCTCGGCCTCGCTCTTCATCTCGACGATGAAGGCGGCGCGTTCGAGCTTCAGCGCCGGCAGTTCGGCCATCACCGCCTTGGTCAGCCCGACGGCCGCCGCATGGCGAAGCGAGGAAAGCTGCGCGGCGGCAACGTCATAGGCCTCGCGTGCGGCGGCGGCCTGCTTCTCCAGCCCGTGCAGCCGCTCCTCGCCGGCATCGAGATCGGCAAGATCGGCAACCATCGTGTCGCGCAATTGCGCCAGGTCGTCGACGGCGACGCTATGCTTGCGGGACGCCGCGCGCAGCGAGAACAGCCGCTCCTCGGCTTTCTCCAGCCTTTGCGGGTCATATTCGGTGGCGCGAAGCGCGGCCTCGACACCGGATTGCGCCGCGTCGAGCGACAGCATGGCTTCGTCCAGCGACTTGACCACGTCCTCGAGCAGGCCGGGCGCTTCCGTCGCCTTGCGCTGCAGCCGTCTCAACAGACTGGCGAGTTGCGGCAAGGGTGAGGACGGGCCCGACAGCACATCCTGCGCATCATGGATTTCGGAAGCGATCTTCTCGGCGCGCATCATATGGGCGCGCAGTTCGGCAAGTTCGGTTTCCTCGCCAGGCTGCGGATCGAGCCTGGTCAATTCCGCGACCGCGGCACGCAGATAGTCGGCCTCGCGCGCCGCTGCCGCCACCTTTGCGCGGTGGCGCGAAAGCTCCTGCTCGCCGGCGCGCCAGTGCCGCCAGGCCTCGCCGGTCGAGCGAACGACGCCGAGATGGCCGCCGAAAGCGTCGAGCACGTCACGGTGTGCGCCGGGATCGACCAGGGCGCGCTCATCGTGCTGGCCGTGGATCTCGACCAGCGCGCGGCCGACATCGCGCATCAGGGTCACGCTGGATGGCTGGTCGTTGACGAACACGCGCGTGCGGCCGTCCGCCGTTTGCACACGGCGCAATATGACGTCGCCATCGTCCTCTATGGCGTTTTCGGCAAGCAGCGCGCGAACCGGATGGTTGCGCGGCACATCGAAGACGGCGATGACCTGGCCCTGTGCCGCGCCATGACGCACCAGCGAGGCGTCGCCGCGCGCGCCGAGCGCCAGCGACAGGGCATCGAGCAGGATGGATTTGCCGGCGCCCGTTTCGCCCGTCAGCACGGAAAGGCCCGGCTGGAAGTCGATATCCAGCTTTTCGATCAGGACGATATCGCGGATCGACAATCTGGAAAGCATCAGAACCCGGACCTATTGCATGCCGCCCAAAAGTGGACCCGGTTTTGGGATAACGACATGCACGAAAGCAAAAGACTTAAAGCGCGTCGCATGGATCCGTTCAAGCACGACGCGCTTCAAAGCGGCACGCGACCGATTGGAGTCGCAGCGCCGCACTATCTTTTCGTTTGCGCATCGGATCAATCCGAAAAAGCGCCCTCTGCACGCTTTGGTCCGGGGTACCGCGGGTCAGGCGCCGGTGATCAGCTTCCCGGCCTTGGATATCCACGACCCGGCATTCTCGCGCGGCGCCAGCCCGTTGCTCTGCAGGAGCTTGTAGGAATCCTTATACCATGAACTGTCAGGGTAGTTGGTGCCGAGCACCGCGGCGGCGGTCTGGGCCTCCGAGGTGAGCCCCATTGCGTAGTAGCTTTCGGTCAGGCGGGCCAGTGCCTCCTCGACATGACGCGTGTTGGAATAATTCTCCACCACGGTACGGAAGCGCTTGACGGCGGCGATGTATTCGCGGCGCTCCAGATAATAGCGGCCGATCTGCATTTCCTTGCCGGCGAGCTGGTCGTTGGCGAAGCGGATCTTCTGCTTGGCGTCGTCGACATATTCCGAATTCGGCCAGCGCGTCACCAGATCCTGCATGGTCTGCACGGTCTGGCGTGCTTCCTTCTGATCCTGCGTCACATCCTTGATCTGGCGATAGTAGCTCAGGCCGATAATGTACTGCGCATAGGGGGCGTCATCGGTGGACGGATAAAGTGCCAGGTAGCGCTTGGCCGACGAGATCGCCTCGTCGTAGCTGCCCTTTCGATAGTCGGCGAACGCGCCCATCACCATCGATTTGCGGGCCCATTCCGAATAGGGATGCTGGCGGTCGACGGCGTCGAACTTCTTGCTCGCCTCGTCCAGCCGCCCGGCATTCAGATTGGCGAGGCCTTGATTGTAGAGAACGTCCCCAGGCTCGGTATGGTCGACATAGGTCGAAAGGTCGATATCTTTCTCCGACGACATGCAGGCCGAAAGAAAGAGCGATGGAACAACTACCGAAAGCGCCAGGAAAACAGACCACTGCGGCACTTTCGATTGACCGACTCGCTTGAAGAACATGATTGGATTCCGCCCTTTCGGCGTTATTTTAATGCCCGTTGCATGCAGTTCCCCCAAAACTGGTCCCCACCTTTGAGCGACATGCACTAATCGACGGCAGCAGCCATAGACCATAACCGCCTTGCCGGGCAACGCTATGTCTAGCCAATCGCACATTTTTGTGGCGGGCGGTCGGAGCCTCGGCATCCCTGTGATTTCACCAGCCGATGGTGCATTCCTGCAACACCGGCCGTCTCCAAGGGAATCGAAAAAAGCTAAGGGATTCAGATCATCCAGGGCGCATAGAGCGGCGCATTGACGGCGCTCATCTCCGCCGCGCGGCCACGCTCGCGACGTGTCGTCTCGACGATCTCGAAAGCCGTGCGGTCCGACAGCAGGCGCCGCAGCGCCGCGGCGTTCAGCCTGTGGCCGCCGCGATAGGAGCGGAAACAGCCGATGAAGCGGGCGCCGCCCAACGCCAGGTCGCCCATGGCGTCCAGCGTCTTGTGGCGCACGAATTCGTTTGGGTAGCGCAGGCCGCCCATGTTGATGACGCGGTTGTCGTCACCGATGACCAACGAGTTCTCGAGCGAGGATCCCAGCGCGTAGCCGGCGGCCCACAGCCGCTCGACATCCTTCATGAAACCGAAGGTGCGGGCCCGCGCGATGTCACGGCGGAAGATGTCGGCATTGATGTCGGAAGCAAAGAGCTGACGCCCGATCGCGGGACTTTCGAAATCGATCTCGACCTCGAAGCGGGTGCCGTCATAGGGTCTGAACTCCGCCCAGGAAGCACCGTTCTCGATGCGGACCGGCTTGACGACCCTGATGTAGCGCCGCTTGACCGGCAATTTTTCGATACCCGCCTGGTCGATGGCTTCCACGAAGGCCATGGCGCTGCCGTCGAGAATGGGAACTTCGTGCCCATCGATCTCGATGACGACATTGTCGATGCCGAGCCCGAACAGCGCGGCCATGATGTGCTCCACGGTGGCGATGTGCTCGCCCGAAGGATCGCCGAGCATGGTGCAAAGGTCCGTGGCACCGATCTCGGAAAATAGGGCACGGAACTCGCGGCCCTGCCCTTCCTCATTGATAAGCTGGAACACGATGCCAGTGTCGGCATCCGCGGGCAGGAAACTGATGGAAACTTCTTTGCCGCTGTGAACGCCGGTGCCTGTAAGCGACGCGCGCGTCTTCACTGTCGTCTGATAGTCGTGCAAGACAATCCCCATAAGCCCGAAATGCCTAGGGCCGCTTCTCCAGCCCGAGGGCGCGGCTCTTGTGAAATCGGCAGGCAGGGCCACTTCCCCGAAATCCCAGCAGACCGACTATGGTAGGCGGCGAAGATAATGTCCCGGCAAGGAGACTCCAAATCACGGTTTCTTACTCTCTGTAACCGCGAACTGGAACATGTACGGCATCATAAGCGTTTGATTTTCCAGAAGTTTAAACGTTAACAGGCAAGCAATTCCTTGCCTGCCTGTTAACAATTGTTACAGTCCGTTAACTACTCAGTTGGCTTGGCGGCGCAGGAACGCCGGGATCTCCAGTTGATCGTCGTCCTGAGTCGCCCTGGTCTGCGGCGTCAGGCGGCCCTGCTCATCCAGCTGGCCGCGGCGCGGTGCGTAGAGCTGCGCGTCCTGGCTGGCGAGGCGGCGCACTTCGGGCGCGGCCTGGCGCAGCTTCGGCTCGCGCGGTTGCGCCGGCTGCAGCCGTGCGGGCTCCTCCTCGCGGCGAGTCAGCCCATTGGTCAGACGCTTCAGCAGGCCCATAGGTCCGCTGTTCTCGTGGTGGTCTGCCGGACGGCTCTTCGCTTCGACCTCGGCCTTCACGACCGGCGGAAAGTCCTCGACGCGCGGCATGCGCTGCGGGGCCATCGCGACCGGCTGCTGGACCTCACGCAGCATTTCGCGCGGCTGCGGAGCCGGCTGCATCATCTGCTGGGGAACCGGCTGCACCATCGGCTGCGGCTGCGCGGGCGGCGCCTGGAAGATCTTGCTCTGCGGGCGGAAATCGTCCGCATGGGCAACCGGTGCCGGACGCGGCTGAGCCATGGCCGCCGCATTTGCTTCGGCCAACTGGATCGCTTCCGCGACCGGATCGACGGTGCGCGGCTCGTAAACGGTCTGCTGGACCGGCGCCGGGCGGCTTTCGACGGCGGCAACGGCTGGACGGGGGGCGGGCTTCTGCGGCGCGGCGCGGATCGAGATCGGCGCGGCGGCTATTTCAGCCGCCGACTTGTCGATGCCGGTGGCGACCACCGAGACGCGGATGACGCCTTCCAGTTCCTCGTCGAAGGTGGCGCCCAGGATGATGTTTGCATCCTGGTCGACCTCCTCGCGGATACGGGTTGCCGCTTCGTCGACTTCGAACAGGGTGAGGTCGCGGCCGCCGGTGATCGAGATCAGCAGGCCCTTGGCGCCCTTCATCGAGGTCTCGTCGAGCAGCGGGTTGGCGATTGCCGCTTCCGCCGCTGCCATCGCGCGGCCCTCGCCCGAAGCTTCTCCGGTGCCCATCATCGCCTTGCCCATTTCGCGCATGACCGAACGCACGTCGGCGAAGTCGAGGTTGATCAGGCCTTCCTTGACCATCAGGTCGGTGATGCAGGCGACGCCGGAATAGAGCACCTGGTCGGCCATGGCGAAGGCATCGGCGAAGGTGGTCTTGTCATTGGCCAGCCGGAAAAGGTTCTGGTTGGGGATGACGATCAGCGTGTCGACGCATTTCTGCAGCTCTTCGATGCCCATGTCGGCCGTCTTCATGCGGCGCTGGCCTTCGAAGTGGAACGGCTTGGTCACGACGCCGACGGTGAGGATGCCCTTCTCGCGCGCGGCGCGCGCAACGACCGGAGCGGCACCGGTGCCGGTGCCGCCGCCCATGCCGGCGGTGACGAAGCACATATGGGTGTTGGACAGGTGATCGATGATCTCGTCGATGCATTCTTCCGCCGCCGCGCGGCCGACTTCCGGCTGCGAACCCGCGCCGAGACCTTCGGTGACATGCGCGCCGAGCTGGATCAGCCGGTCGGCCTTCGACATGGTCAGCGCCTGGGCGTCGGTGTTGGCGACAACGAACTCGACACCGCGCAGCCCGGCGGTGATCATGTTGTTGACGGCGTTGCCGCCGCCGCCGCCGACACCGAACACGGTGATGCGTGGCTTAAGCTCGGTGATGTCCGGCTTCTGCAGATTGATGGTCATTGTCTCCGTCCTTTGCCTTTCACGCCGCTTCGCCGCCGCGGCCGCCTATGGGGCTGTCCCCGTCAATTAGAAACTGTCTCTCAACCACTGACTCATGCGATGCAGTTTTCCACCCGTTCCGGTCATCCTGAGACCGGAAATGCCTTTCGCCGGATGGCTCTCGAAACTCGCCATCTGCGGATAGATCAGAAGCCCGACGGCGGCCGAGAAAGCCGGCCCCTTCGCCGCCTCGGGCAGGCCCGCCACGCCGAGCGGGCGGCCGATGCGCACATTGCGTCCCAGGATGCGGCGTGCCGCCTCCGGCAGGCCGGCCAGCTGGCTGGCGCCGCCGGTGAGCACGACGCGCTTGCCGACCGCGTTGCCGTAGCCCGACTTGTTCAGCCGGTCGCGCAGAAGTTCGAGCGTCTCGTCGATACGGGCACGCACGATGCGTGTCATCACCGAGCGCGGGATCTGCAACGGCACGTCGCCATCGTCGCCGATCGGCTGGATTGAAACCAGGTCGCGGTCATCGGCACTGCCCGGCAGCGCCGAGCCGTGCATCACCTTGAGCCGCTCGGCGGCATCGAGCGAGGTCGAGAGCCCCTTGGCCATGTCAAGCGTGATATGGTTGCCGCCGATGGCGATCGCATCGCCGTGGACGAACCTGCCTTCCGAAAACACCGAGATCGTGGTCGTTCCGCCGCCCATGTCGATGCAGGCGGCACCCAGTTCCAGTTCATCATCGACAAGCGCCGCCAGCCCGCTGGCATAGGGCGTCGCCACCATGCGCTCGACCGACAGATGTGAGCGGTTGATGGAGAGCTCCAGGTTGCGCATTGGGGCCGCGTCGCCCGTCAGCACATGCATGTCGACGCCAAGCGCGTCGCCGACCATGCCGCGCGGATCGCGCACGCCGCGCTCGGCGTCCAGCGAGAAGCCGACGGGCAGCGAATGGATGACCTCGCGCTCGGCCTTGAGCGCCTGCTTGGCGCCTGCGCCGAGCACGCGCTTGATGTCGGCCTCGTCGGCCTCATGGCCGCCGAGGTTGATGGTCGCCGAGAAGGCTTCGCTCTTCAGCCGGCCGGCGGTCATGTTGACGATGAGCGAATCGACCGTCAGCCCGGCCATCCGCTCGGCGGCATCGACGGACAAGCGGATCGCGTGCTCGGCGCGGTCGAGATCGACCACCACACCCGACTTCACGCCCTGCGATTTCTGATGGCCGATGCCGATGACCCGGATCCGGTGCGAGCGGCCTCGCAACAGCTTGCCGTCATCGTTCGGCTTGAGCTTCGCCACCATGCAGCAGACCTTGTTCGAGCCGACATCCAGCACCGTCAAGGTGCCGGACCGGCGCGACGAGGCATCGCCAGAACCGCCAAGCCAGCTCATATCTTCGTCTCCGGCTTGCGCTTGAGGGTTTTCGGTTTCTCATTGAGCGCGGCCTCGCGCTGCGTCGCCGCCTCGGGCGTCAACTGCACGACCAGCCGGTCCGTGAGTCGCATGTCGACGGCGGCGATGTCGCGCGACAAAAGTCCGTTGTCATGGTCCATCTTCGCGAGTTCCGCGAGAGCCTGGTCCTCGCCATCCTCCGGCAACTTGACGGTGATGCCATTGTCCAGCTTCAGGTCCCAGCGCCGCTCGCCGACACGGATGTAGCCCTTTATGCGGCTGGCGAGATCGGGATATTGCTCGACCTTGGCCAGGAAATCAGGCGCCTTGGCGGGCGCGCCAGTGCCGATCAGCAGCGGCAAGAGCACCTGCTTGCCGCCCGAGAAGGGCGCGATGACGGCACCATCCTTCTCGATGACCGAAAGATCACTGCCCTGCTGCCAGAGCGCGAAGGCCTCGCGCTCCTCGACGCGCACTTCCAGCGTGTGCGGATAGACCTTGCGCACTGCAGCGACCTCGATCCAGGGCAGGCCGGAGATGCGCTCGCGCGCGGCCTCCGCGTCGAAGCCGATCAGCGACGTCCAGCCGTCAAGCTCGAGCCTGTCGAGAATGTCGATTTCCGACGTCTGATGGTTGCCGACCACCTTGACCTGATCGACGGCAAAGCCGGTGCGGGCAGTGATGCTCTGGATGATACCGTCGGCATGACCGCCAAGATAGGCACCGTAGGCGCCGCTCGACGCAAGCAGCACGGCCGACATGATCGCGGAGGAGAAACGCGGCGCCTGGAACTCGCCGTCACCCAGGCGCGCGAGCATGCGCACCGGGCGGCGAAGCATGCGCGGCAGCACGAAATGGCCCGATGACAACGGCAGGCCGAACAGCGACGGCACCGCCGCGCCCTTCCCCCTACCCTGTCCCCATTTCAACGCAGACACGAAGCGTCCTCCACCATCCAACTCAACAGTTCACCAAACGAATGCCCGGCCTGGGCGGCGATTTCAGGCACCAGAGATGTCGGCGTCATGCCCGGCTGGGTGTTGACCTCGAGCCATACAACTTCGCCATTTTCGGAGTGACGATCGTCATAACGGAAGTCCGACCGGGAAACGCCCCGACAGCCGACAGCTTGGTGAGCCTTGAGCGCCAGTGTCTGTATTTTTTGGTAAATATTCGGTGAAACTTTTGCGGGGCATTCGTGTTTTGATCCGCCGGCAACATATTTTGAATCGTAGTCGTAGAACGAATGGCCCGTCGGGATGATCTCGCAGACGCCGAGCGCCACATCCCCCATGACGGCGCAGGTCAGTTCGCGCCCATGGATGTAGCGCTCGACCATGACGGTATCGCCATATTTCCACTCGGACGATCCGACGATCTGCGGCGGATGCGACTGCCCTTCAGACACGATGACGACGCCGAAGCTCGATCCTTCATTGACCGGCTTGATCACGTAGGGCGGCTTCATTGGATGCTTGTTCTGGATAGCGAAGCGATTGGCGACCTTCGATTCGGCGACGGGAACGCCGACCGATTTGACGATCTTCTTCGCCTGCTCCTTGTTCATGGCGAGCGCCGAGGCGAGCACGCCGGAATGGGTGTAGGGAATACCGAGATATTCGAGGATACCCTGGATCGTGCCATCCTCGCCGAATGGACCATGCAACGCGTTGAAGGCAACATCCGGCCGAAGCTCGGCGAGCACGGAGCCGACGTCGCGCCCGACATCGACGCGGGTGACCTGGTAGCCTTCCTTCTCCAGCGCATCGGCACAGGCCTTTCCGGAGGACAGGGACACGGGCCGCTCGGACGAGAAACCTCCCAGCAGGACGGCCACATGCTTGCTCTTCATTCCCCGTCATCCCCTCTCACGGCGGACCAAAACCAAATTTCCGCAACATTGAGTCCGAGTCTCCCGGCAGGTTGCCCCCCAGACGGAAAACGCGGGTAACGCGTCGAACGACTCAAATCAGGAAACGCTTTGGAGCAGAGAATCAGAGAGTTGATTTACTGGCAAGTGCTTATGATTCCGAGAGATTCACTTTCTGAGAAAATGGACGTGAAAACCGTGTCGGTGAGTCCCCGAAGCAACGCTTTTTGCGCACTCTGGGAACGCGTTTGAAGTTCAACCATCACGTGAACTTCACCGGCAACTAAAGTGAATTGAGATTGAGGTCAGAGCAGTTGGCCGAGAAACTCCTGCACGGCATGTCCGGGCCGGAAATTGCCGATGCGCTTGATCTCCCAGTGCAGGCGGATGCCGGAATGTTCGAGCACGCGCGCCCGCACCGTCTCGCCGAGATATTCGAGGTCGTAACCGGTGGCGGTGCCGGTGTTGATCATGAAGTTGCAGTGCATGGGCGACATCTGCGCCCCGCCGATCAGCAGGCCGCGGCAGCCCGCCTTGTCGATCTCCTTCCAGGCCGAGGTGCCTTCGGGATTCTTGAAGGTCGACCCGCCGGTCTTCTCGCGGATCGGCTGCACGGTCTCGCGGTGGTTCTGCACGGCATCCATCGCCGCCTTGATCACCGCCTTGTCCTCGGCAAACCCTTCGAACACGGCCGAGGTGAAGATCAGCCCAGACGGTGCGGCCGAGTGGCGATAGGCATAACCCATGTCGGCATTGCTCAGCGTCTGGACATTGCCCTTGCGGTCGAGCGCGCGCACCTCGACAACGCGCTCGCGCGTCTCGACGCCATTGGCGCCAGCATTCATCCTGAGCGCGCCGCCAATGGCGCCTGGAATGCCGTGGTAGAAATGGAAGCCGCCAATGCCGGCCTCGAGCGCCACGGCGGCCACGCGCTTGTCGGGTGTCGCCGCGCCTGCCCTGATCCTGATCGGTGAGATGACTTCGGCCTCGCCAAAGCCCTTGGCCGAAAGCCGGATGACGAAGCCGGGAATGCCGCCGTCCCTGACCAGCAGGTTCGAGCCGATGCCGACGATGGTCAGCGGGATTTCTTCAGGAACCGCCCGAAGGAATGCGGCGAGGTCCTCCTCGTCCGCCGGCTGGAACAGCGCTTCAGCCAGGCCGCCGGCGCGGAACCAGGTGATCTTGTCCATCTCGGCATTGGGCGTGATGCGGCCGCGCAGGCCGGCAAGCCGGTCGCCAAGTCTGTCGATCAGGGCCTGGCCGTGCGTCATGAGGCGGCAAGCTCCTTGGGCAAGGCATAAGCCCATTGGGTGATATTGCCGGCGCCGAGGAAGACGACGAAATCACCGGGCTTGGCGAGATCACGGATGATCGGCGCGATATCGGCCGGTCCTTCGATGTAGCGGGCGTCGCGATGGCCGCCGGCGCGAATGCGCGACACCAGCGCATCGGAAGTCACGCCCTCGATCGGCTCTTCGCCGGCCGCGTAGACAGGGGCGACCATCACCGTGTCGGCGTCGTTGAAGCAGGCCGAAAACTCGTTGAACAGATCATGCAGCCGGGTGAAGCGGTGCGGCTGGGCAATGGCGATGACGCGCCCCTTGGTCGCGCTGCGCGCCGCCTTCAGCACCGCCGCGATCTCGACCGGATGATGGCCGTAATCGTCGAAAACGTCGACGCCGTTCCAGGAGCCGGTACGGGTGAAGCGGCGTTTGACGCCGGCAAAGGACGACAGGCCCTTCTTGATCGCCTCGCCGGACAAGCCGAGCTCATGCGCCACCGCGATCGCGGCGGTGGCGTTCGAGACATTGTGGCGGCCTGGCATTGGCAGCCGCAGGTCCGCTATCGTCTTCTGGCCGCCGGTCTTGCGGTCGCGGATCACCACGTCGAACTCGGACGTAGCACCCGCCATGCGATGGTTGGTGAAGCGCACATCGGCCTGCGCGTTCTCGCCATAGGTGATGACGCGGCGGTCCTCGATACGGCCGACCAGCGCCTGGACTTCCGGGTGATCGGTGCACATCACGCCGAAGCCGTAGAACGGCACGTTCTCGACGAACTGGCGGAACGCCTCGCGCACCTTGTCGAAACTGCCATAGTGGTCGAGATGCTCGGGATCGATATTGGTGACGACGGCAATGTCGGCCGGCAGCTTGAGGAAGGTGCCGTCGCTCTCGTCGGCCTCGACCACCATCCATTCGCCGTCGCCCATGCGGGCGTTGGTGCCATAGGCATTGATGATGCCGCCATTGATGACGGTCGGGTCGAGCCCGCCGGCTTCGAGCAGCGTCGCCACCATGGAGGTCGTCGTCGTCTTGCCGTGCGTGCCGCCGATGGCCACCGCCTGGCGGAAGCGCATCAGCTCGGCCAGCATCTCGGCGCGACGCACGATCGGCAGCAGCCTTTCACGCGCGGCCTTGAGCTCCGGATTGGATTTCTTGATCGCCGTCGAGACGACGATGACCTCGGCATCGCCGAGGTTTTCGGCCTTGTGGCCGACGAAGCAGTCGATGCCCTTGTCGCGCAGGCGCTGCACATTGGCGCTGTCGGCCTGATCGGACCCTTGCACCTTGTAGCCGAGATTGTGCAGCACCTCGGCGATGCCGCTCATGCCGATGCCGCCAATGCCGATGAAATGCACGAGGCCGATGGTCTGCGGCATTTTCATGCGTGCGTCCCCTTCCTGAAGTCCGAAACGGTTTTTCTGGACGCAATAGCCTCTGTGAGGTCGGCGAGCAACCTTGCCGCGTGCGGCCTGCCAGCTGATTTCGCGCCAGCCGCCATCGCCGCCAGCCGCTCGGGGGCGTCCATCAGTCCGCCAAGGAGGGTTGCGATGCGCTCGGGCGACAGCGAGGATTGTGGGTGCACCTCGCCTCCGCCGGCGGCGGCAAGGGCCGCCGCGTTTGCCGCCTGGTCGTGGTCGAGCGCGTAGGGATAGGGCACCAGCAACGCCGGTCGTCCGATGACGGCGATCTCCGAGACGGTCGAAGCACCGGAACGTGAGATCACCAGATGCGCCCCCGCCATGCGTGCCGCCATGTCGGTGAAGAAGGGCGAAACCTCGGCGGCGACGCCAAGCGCGGCATATGCCGCCTTCACCCGCCCCACGTCATCGGCACGCGCCTGCTGCGTGATCGCAAGCCGCTTGCGCTGTGCATCGGAAAGCAGTGCGATCGCCCCCGGCATGGCATCGGAAAAGAACTGGGCGCCCTGGCTGCCGCCGAACACCAGCAGGCGGAACGGCTCCTCCCCGGTCGATGCCGCATAAGGTGTCTTGGCCGCTTCCAGCACAGCCGGCCTGACCGGATTGCCTGTCGTCACCGTCTTGGCGCCGGCGGCACTCGCATCCTGTGGCAGGAAGCCGCCGGCTATGGCATCGACACGGCCGGCCAGCGCCCGGTTGGCGCGCCCCATCACCGCGTTCTGCTCATGGATCAAAGTCGGCACCTTGCGCCGCGTCGCGGCATAGAGCGGCGGCAGGGTCGGGTAGCCGCCGAAGCCGACGACGGCATCCGGCTTGATCCTGCCGATAATGGCGGACGCCTGCCGTACGCCGCGCCAGATTTTCCAGAAGGCCCCGAGCAAGGCGAAAGGGTTCTTCGAACCCATCGTCGCCGACTGGATCGGATGGATGGCGGCGGCCGGGAAGCGGCTGGCAAATCGCTCGGCGCGGTCGTCCGTCGCCAGATGCACCGTCCAGCCGCGCTCGGCGAGCTCATGCGCCAGCGCCTCGGCCGGAAACAGATGTCCGCCGGTTCCGCCTGCCGCGAGAAGGATGACACCCCTCGCCATATCACTCCGCCGGCAGGGCGCACTGTGGCAGCGTGAAGCCCATCTGCTTGCGTTTTTCAGGTCGCTTGCGCGTCAGCGCCAGCACCATGCCCATGGAGATGGCGATCGCGATCTGCGAGGAACCACCGTAGGAGATGAAGGGCAGCGTCATGCCCTTGGCCGGCACCAGCTGCAGGTTGACGCACATGTTGATGACGGCCTGCAGGCCGAACACGGTGACGAGGCCGCCGACCGCATAGCGGGTGAAGTCGTCATGTTCCTTGAGTGCCGTGTTGAGCCCGCGCAGCACGATGAAGGCGAAGATCGACATGATGAAGAAGCACATGATCAGCCCGAACTCCTCGCCCGCGACCGAGAACACGAAGTCGGCGTGGCTGTCGGGGATGACCCGCTTGACCGTGCCCTCGCCCGGCCCGACGCCGAACCAGCCGCCATTGATCAGCGCGTCGCGCCCCATATCGACCTGGAACGTGTCGCCCTCGCCGGTGAGGAACTTGTCGATGCGCAGGGCAACGTGCGGAAACACCGTATAGGCGGCGAAGACACCGCCGACGCCGGCGGCGCCCAGCACGATGATCCACAGCCAGGGCAGCCCCGCCATGAAGAACATGATGCCCCAGGTGCCGGTCGTCAGCATGGTCTGGCCGAGGTCCGGCTGCGCCACCAGCAGCGATACGACGAGCACCAGAAGCAGCATGGCGAACAGGTTGCCGGGAATGTCGGGCTGGCGCTTGTGCTCGGCGAACAGCCAGGCGCACATGATGACGAAGGCCGGCTTCAGGAATTCCGACGGCTGGATCGACAGGCCGGCGAGCGAAACCCAGCGCCGCGCGCCCTTCACTTCGACGCCGACATAGAGCACCGCGACCATCAGCACCAGCATGAGGCACAGCATGATCAGCGACATGCGCCGGATCTGCCTGGAATCGAGGAAGGATACCGCCAGCATCACGCCGAGCGCCGGCACGGTGAAGATAATCTGCCTGGTGGCGAAGTGGAAACTGTCGAGGCCGATGCGTTCGGCCACTGCCGGGCTCGCGGCGAAGGACAGCACGATGCCAAGCCCCATCAGCGACAGGAATGCCGCCAGGAACCAGCGATCGATCGTCCACCACCAGGTTGCGACGGGACTTTTATCGAGACGGCTCTGCATTATCGTGCCCCTCCGATGGGTTTGACGCCATCTATAGCGCTCGCAGCTTGCCTGAAGGCTTCGCCGCGAACTTCGAAATTCTTGAACTGGTCGAAACTGGCGCAGGCCGGCGACAACAGCACCACCGCCTCGCCGCCATCCTCCTTGGCCGCATCATGCGCCGCGTGCTCGACCGCGGCGGCCAGCGTCCCCGATATCTCGTAGGGCACAGCTTCGCCCAGCGTCGCCGAAAATGCGGGTGCCGCCTCGCCGATCAGATAGGCCTTGGCGATGCGCGGAAAGAAGCCGCGCAGCGGTTCAATCCCCCCTTCCTTGGGCAGGCCGCCGGCGATCCAGTAGATGCGGTTGAAGCTGGACAGCGCGGGCGCGGCCGCATCGGCATTGGTCGCCTTGGAATCGTTGACGAACAGCACATGATCCTTGCGGCCGACCTGCTCCATGCGGTGGGCGAGGCCCGGAAAGCTCTCCAGCCCCGACTGGATCTCGCCAAGGTCGAGCCCGACCTTGAGACAGGCGGCGACCGCGGCAAGCGCGTTCTGCGCATTGTGCTGGCCCCGCAGCGAGCCGATACCTTCGAGGAAGGCGACCCGGCTGTAGCGGCCGTGCACGGCTTCCATCAGATTGGTGCCGTCGGCGAAATAGCCATCGGTCAGCGGCAGCCGCTTGGAAATGCGGATGACCTGGCGGCCTGCCCGCTCCAGCCGCTCGGCGATCTGCGCGCACCAGGAATCGTCGATGCCGATGATCGCCGTCTCGCTGCCCGCCACCAGCCGCTCCTTGATCGAGGCGTAGTGCTGCATGGTGCCGTGGCGGTCGAGATGGTCCGGAGTCAGATTGAGCAGGATACCGGCCGTCGGGTTGATCGATGGCGCAAGGTCGATCTGGTAGGACGAGCACTCGACCACATAGTGGCGGTCAGGCTTCGGCGGATCGAGCGTCATCACCGCGCGGCCGATGTTGCCGCCCATCTGCGTGTCGCGGCCGGAGGCCTTGAGGATATGCGCCGTCAGCGCGGTCGTCGTCGACTTGCCATTGGTGCCGGTGATGGCGATGAACGGAGCCGTCGGCGCGCTGAGCATCCGCTCCCTGCAGAACAGCTCGACATCGCCAATGATCTCGACGCCGGCGCCGCGCGCAAGCTCCACCGTCCAGTGCGGCTTGGGATGCGTCAGCGGCACGCCGGGCGACAGCACGAAGGCCGAGAATTTCGCCCAGTCGGCGCCGCGCAGATCGCCGGTCGCGATGCCTGTGGCGGCGGCCTTGGCGACACTGTCGGGATTGTCGTCCCAGGCCAGCACATGCGCGCCGCCCTCGATCAGCGCGCGCGCCGTCGCGATCCCCGAACCACCCAGCCCGAAGATCGAAACATGTTTGCCTGCGAAGGTTGCGGCGGGGATCAAGGTTTTGCCTATCTCAGCTTGAGGGTGGACAGGCCGACCAGCGCCAGGATGACCGCGATGATCCAGAAGCGGATCACCACCTGGCTTTCGGTCCAGCCGAGCTTTTCGAAATGATGGTGGATCGGCGCCATCAGGAAGACGCGCTTGCCGGTCATCTTGAAGTAGCCGACCTGAATAATGACGGACAGGATCTCGACCACGAACAGGCCACCGACGATGACCAACACGATCTCGTGCTTGGTGGCGACCGCGACCGTGCCGATCAGGCCGCCCATGGCCAGCGAGCCGGTGTCGCCCATGAAGATCGCCGCCGGCGGCGCGTTGAACCACAGGAAACCAAGGCCGGCGCCGATCACGGCGCCCAGCACGACCGCCAGTTCACCGGTGCCGGGAACGAAATGGATCTGCAGATATTCGGCGAACACCGCATTGCCCGAGAGATAGGCGATGACGCCGAACGATGCCGCCGCGATCATGATCGGCACGATCGCCAGGCCATCGAGGCCGTCGGTCAGGTTGACCGCGTTGCCGGCGCCGACGATGACGAAGCAGGAGAACGGAATGAAGAACCAGCCGAGGTTGACGATGAATTCCTTGGCGAAGGGAAATGTCAGGGACGACGAGAACGGCGCCTGGCCGTTACGCATGATTACCCAGGCGGCGATGCCGGCGATGATGAATTCGAGCCCCAGCCGCGCCTTGCCGGAAAAGCCCAGATGCGACTGCTTGGTCACCTTCAGATAGTCGTCATAGAAGCCGATCGAGCCGAAGCCCAGTGTCACCAGCAGCACCACCCAGACATAGATGCTCGACAGATTCGCCCACAGGAGCGACGATCCGATGATGCCCGACAGGATCATCAGTCCGCCCATGGTCGGCGTGCCGGCCTTCTTGAAATGCGTCTGCGGCCCGTCGGCGCGGATCGGCTGGCCTTTGCCCTGGCGCAGCCGCAGCGAGTTGATGATGGTCGGCCCGAAGATGAAGACGATCAGCGCCGAGGTGATCAGCGCCCCTCCGGTGCGGAAGGTGATATAGCGGAAAACGTTGAAGACCGAGATCTTGTCCGCGAAATCGACCAGCAGTGTGAACATGCGCTTTTCGTCCCCGGCTTGATCTAGGTCAGTTTGCTGGTTGTTTCAGCCGGGTATTTGCCCAGCAAGGCATCGACCAGTTTTGCAAAACCGATGCCCTTCGACGATTTGATCATCACCACGTCGCCCGGCTTCAGCGCGGCCAGCAACACCGGCTTCAGTTCCTCGACACCGGCGCGGTATTCCGTCTTGATATCGTCCGGCAGCGCTTGCGCCAGCGCCCGCATTTCCGGGCCGCCGAGGAAGACGGTCTGCGTGCCGGTGCCGACGATGAGATCGGCAAGAGCGGCGTGCAGCTTGGCCGAGTGGTCGCCGAGTTCGAGCATATCGCCAAGCACGGCGATGCGCCGGCCCTCGCCCGTTACAGGCGTCGCGTTGAGCAGCGCCATGGCGGCCTGCATCGAGGCGGGATTGGCGTTGTAGCTCTCGTCGATCAGCGTGATCAGGCCCTGTGGATGCCGCAGCACATGGCGCCTGCCGCGCCCGCGTTCGGCGGAGAGATCAGCCAGCGCCGATGCCACTTTGTCGAGATCGGCACCCACCAGATGCGCCGCGCCCAGCACCGCCAGCACGTTCTGCACCATGTGCCGGCCGGGTGCGCCGATGCGGGCCGTCACCTCGTGGCCGCCGATCCTGGCGGCGATGTCGGAATGGTCGGCGTGGAGTTCGCATTTGGTGAGCTTGAAAGTCGAGCGCGCATTCTCGCCGAAGCCGTAGACATGCTCGACGCCGGCGGCACGCGCCATCTTGTCGAGAAACTTGAAGCGCGCGTCGTCGCGGTTGAGAACGGCGGCACCTTCGGGCTCCAGCCCCTCGAAAATTTCGGCCTTGGCCTGAGCGATCTCGTCCAGATTGCGGAAGAAGCCGAGATGCGCGGCCGCGATCATGGTGACGATGGCGACATGCGGCCGCACCATCTTCACCAGGGGCCGGATCTCGTCGGGATGGTTCATGCCGATCTCGAACACGGCATAGCCGCAATCGGCGGGCATGCGCGCCAGCGTCAGCGGCACGCCCCAATGATTGTTGAAGGACTGCGCCGAGGCATGCACCTTGCCGACGGCCGACAGCACGTGGCGCAGCGCTTCCTTGGTGGTGGTCTTGCCGGCCGAACCGGTCACCGCGATGATTTTGGCCTGCGAGCGGGCGCGTGCCGCGATCCCGAGCTTTTCCAGGGCGGCCAGCACATCCTCGACGACAATGATCGGCGCCGTCAGCCTGCCGAGAGACGGCAGCTTGCCCTCCGCCACCACCAGCACGCCGGCGCCGGCCTTGATGGCCGCGGTGACGAAGTCGTGGCCGTCCATCGCCTCGCCCTTGATGGCGAAGAAGGCGTCGCCCGGCTGCAGGCTGCGGCTATCGATCGAAATCCCCGATATGCCTTCGGGCATGGGACCAAGCGGCCGCCCGTCCATGGCGGCAACCAGCGCCTCGGAGGTCCACAGAAGACTCATGCGGCACGCTCCCGCAACGCGGCGCGGACTTCCTCGTGATCGGAAAAATGCAGGGTCTCGGAGCCGATCGTCTGGCCTTCCTCATGGCCCTTCCCGGCCACGATCAGCGTGTCGCCGGCATGAAGCATGCCGACAGCCTCGTGGATCGCCTGGCGTCGGTCGCCGATCTCGATGGCGCCGGGTGCGGCGGCAAGAATGGCGGCGCGGATCGTCTCGGGCACTTCCGAGCGCGGATTGTCGTCGGTGACGATGACGACATCGGCAAGCCGGGTCGCGATCTCGCCCATGATCGGCCTTTTTCCCCGGTCACGGTCGCCGCCGCAACCGAACACGACCATGACGCGGCCCGTCGTGAACGGCCTTACCGAGGCCAGCACGTTTTCCAGCGCATCGGGCTTGTGGGCATAGTCGACATAGACAGGTGCGCCGCTGGCAGTGGTCCCGACGAGGTCGAGGCGGCCAGGCGCGCCCTTCAGTTTTTCCAAGGCCATCAAGGCTTTGGCGATGGGCGTTCCCGTGGAAATGGCAAGCCCCGCCGAAACCAGTGCGTTCGCGATCTGGAAATCGCCAGCCAGCGGCAGGTCGATCTCGTGAATCACGCCGTCGGCCTCGACCTCGGCGCGCTGGCGGTGGCGCTCATGCTCGACCCGCTTCAGTTTCAGGAAATCGCCGTGGCGGCCAACCGTCAGCACCTGGAGCCCGGCGGCCCGCGCCGCCTGGATTGTCGGCGCCGACCACGGATCGTCGGCGAAGATGACTGCCGGCGCGCCTTTCGGCAGCAGCGTATCGAACAGGCGCAGTTTGGCGCGATGATAATCCTCGACCGTCGGATGGTAATCCATGTGGTCGCGGCCAAGATTGGTGAAGCCGCCGGCCGCCAATTTCACGCCGTCGAGGCGGCGCTGGTCGAGCCCATGGCTGGAGGCTTCCATCGAGGCATGGGTGACGCCGGCTTCGGCCAATTCCCTCAGCAATTGGTGCAGGGCGACCGGATCGGGCGTCGTCAGTGAGCCATACTCGTTGCGGCCCGGTGCCACCACGCCGGTGGTGCCGATCGAAGCGGCGGCATATCCCGCCTGCTCCCAGATCTGCCTGGTAAAGGCGGCGACCGAGGTCTTGCCGCTGGTGCCGGTGACGGCGACCATGGTTTGCGGCTGCTTGCCGAAATAGGTGGAAGCGCTGAGCGCCAGTGCCAGGCGCGGATCGTCGACCACCAGCACCGGAACCGGCAGTCCGGCAACGGAACTGCCTTTGCTTGTCACGATCGCAAGCGCGCCGCGCCTTGCAGCGTCGGCGGCGTAGGCCGCACCGTCCGCCTTGGTGCCGGCGAGCGCAAAAAAGACGACGCCCGGTTTCACCTGGCGGGAATCGGACGAAATCCCGGTGACCTCCAGATCGGCGGAAGCTGTTCCTTCGACTGGCAGGACACCGGCTAGATCTCTGAGCTTCATTGAGTTCCGTTCACCGCAATATTAAAGAGCGCGCAGTCGCCGGCGCGCCCCAAGAATCACTCATAGGAAACCAGCGTTGCACCATTTTCATGGCTGAAATCGGGTTTCACGCCAAGCATGGCCGCTGAACGCCTGATAATATTGCCGGCGATAACCCCCGCATTGGCGGCCGCGACGTCTGTCATGCCAGGCTTTTCCGGGTGCGGAGCGTCGGCAATCGTAAACACCAGGTATTGCGGATCGTCCATCGGGAAGGCGGCGACGAAGGTATTGAAATTCAAGTCCTTCGAGTAACGGCCGTTGATAACCTTCTCGGCCGTTCCGGTCTTGCCGCCAACGCGGTAGCCGGGGACTCTGGCGTTTCTGGCCGAACCCTTCTCGGCGTTGAGCGAATAGAGGTAGCGCATACCTTCGACCGTCTTTTCGCTAACCACTTTCTTCGCCGCCGCCATCGCCTCCTGCTGGCTGCGGACCAGGAATGTCGGCTGTATCAGGTAGCCGCCATTCATCAACGCCGCGCAGCCTACAGCCGCCTGCAGCGGTGTCGTCGACACGCCGTGGCCGAAGGCGATGGTGAACGAACTGACCTGTTTCCAGACCTTCGGTTCGGTCGGACGGGCGACTTCCGGCAGTTCGGTCTGCATTCTTTCCAGGATGCCAAGACGATGCAGGAATTCCCTATGCGCCTCGATGCCGACCAACTCGGCCTCCCTGGCCGACCCGATGTTGGACGAATAGAGGAACACCTCCGGCAACGACAGCACACGGTTCTTGCCGTGGAAATCATGGATGGCCTGATGCCCGACCCGGATTGGATGCGAAGCATCGAAGCGGCTCGCCATCGTCGCCTTGCCGGAATCAAGCGCCATGGCCGATGTGAAGCTCTTGAAGGTCGAGCCCATCTCATAGAGACCCGCCGACATCCGGTTCAGCCGGTCCTTCTCTTGCGCATTGTAAGGATTATTCGGATCAAAATCCGGCACCGACGCCATGGCTATCACTTCGCCGGTCTTGACGTTCAGCACAACGGCGCCAGCGCCGACGGCGCGATAACGCTCCAGGCCGGCGGCGATCTCGTCGCGCACCACATGCTGGACCCGCAGATCGATCGAAAGCTTTACCGGCTTGAGATCCTTGGCCACCGCCAGGCCCGACGCCTGCAGGTCGCTCAGGCCCTGCTCATCGATATATTTCTCCATGCCGGAGATGCCCTGGTTGTCGATGTTGGTCAGGCCGACGACATAGGAAGAGGTCTCGCCGCTCGGATAGAAGCGGCGCTTTTCGGTACGGAAGCCGAAGCCGGGAATGCCAAGCTGCAGGATGTCGGCCTGCTGCTTGGGCGTCAGCTGCCGCTGCAGCCAGACGAAGCCGGCACCGCTCTTGAGCTTATGGTAGGTCTGCTCGTAATCGATCTCGGGCAGCACGGTCGACAGTTTTTCGATCGCCTCGTCGGCATCGACGATGCGGCGTGGCTCCGCGAACAACGACGCTGTCTTGATGTCGGTCGCCAGCACTTCGCCATTGCGATCGACAATGTCGGGCCGCGAGGCTGTGATCCGGCTCTGCGGGCCGCCCGACAGGTCGGGCGTCTGGAAGCCGAGATAGACCAGCCGCCCAGAAATGGTCGAGAAGATGCCGAAGAACACCGCCATCGTCATCACGATGCGCGCCTTGCCCTTGCCGCCGGTCGCCTTGCGGGCGCCGTCGACAACGATCGATCCATCTTCACCCGTCCTGGCGCGACGCTTCAGCAGTTTGCCAATTCCGATCATTGGGCGATGCCTCCGGTCACGACGGGGTCCTTGCCGCCCGAGGGCGCCTTGTCGGAATTGTCGGCCATCGTGCCCTGGCGTCCGTTCAGGATGTCCTGAATGTCCAGGGCCTTCGCCGGCAGGTCGCTCAAGCCCACGATCTGGCGCCCGCTGACCGGCTCGAGTGCGAGTTGCGACTTGTAGAGTTCGGTCAGCTTCTGCAGCCGCGACGGCTGGGTGAGCAGGCTCCAGTCGGCCTTGAGCAGGTCGATCGTCTCCTCCTCATAACGGATCTGGGTATGGATCTTCTGCACCGCCGCCAACTGGTCCTCGGCCTCGCGCTTGGTCTTGTAGGTCAGGGCCGCCGCCGAAACCATGACGGCGATCAGGACAATGTCGCTGGTACGGAACACGTGCTTACCTCTCCCCCGGCCGGTCGATACCGGGAAGTTTTGGAAGGCCGAAGATCGAAAAATCGCCGGCGCGCGCCGGAGCCTCGGTGCGGATCGCGGCGCGCAGCCTGGCCGAGCGGGCGCGCGGATTGGCCGCGATCTCGGCGTCGCCAGGCGTCACGCCGCCACCGGCCTTACGGAAGGTGGCACTGCGCGCCTGCGCCTCGGGCATGTGGCGCGAGCCGCTGGCGGCATCGGCGCGGTCGGCGATGAAGCGCTTGACGATGCGGTCTTCCAGCGAATGGAACGTCACCACGACGAGGCGTCCGCCCGGTTTCAACGCGCGTTCGGCCGCGAACAGGGCCTTGGCCAATTCGCCAAGCTCGTCATTGACGAAGATGCGCAGCGCCTGGAAGACGCGGGTGGCGGGATGGATCTTGTCCTTCGGCGCGCGACCGATATGCGTCTCGATCGCATCGGCGAGATCGAGTGTGCGCTCGAACGGACGCTTTTCGCGGCGTGCCTCGATCATGCGGGCGATGCGGCCGGCATGACGCTCCTCGCCCAGGAAGCCGAAGATGCGGGCAAGGTCGCCCGGCTTGAAGCTGTTGACGACATCGGCGGCGCTGAGGCCAGCCTGCGCCATGCGCATGTCGAGCGGCCCGTCGGTACGGAAGGAAAATCCACGTTCGGCCTGGTCGAGCTGCATCGAGGACACGCCGATGTCGAGCACGATGCCGTCGGCGCCTTCGACATGTTCGTCCAGCGTCGAGAACGGCGCCTGCACCAACCGGAGCCTGCCGCCCGACTGTGCCTCCAGGTCGCGTCCGGCCGCGATCGCATCGGGATCCCGGTCGATCGCCACCACGGAAGCGCCCGTCGCCAGAATGGCTTTCGTGTAACCGCCGGCTCCGAACGTGCCGTCGATGATGACGTCGCCCTCCGCCGGCGCCAGTGCCGCGAGCACTTCGCCAAGGAGGACCGGAATGTGGCGAACCGATCCGCCAACGGCGTGAAGGTCATCGCCGTGGCCCGCCGTCATTCCGGTCGCTCCCCAGCCTTGGCCTCGTGAGCCTTCGTCCCCTGCCGAAGCTGCAAAAGCCTGGCCCGCGCCTGCGCTCCGTAGGCGGCAAGCCGTGCCGGCTCCCATATCTGAAAGAAATTGCCACGGCCTACAAAGGCCACCTCCGCCAAGATGCCGGTGTGCTCGCGAATGAAATCGGTCATCGTGATACGGCCATCCTGATCGAGTTTCAGGAATGCTCCGTCGCCATGGCAAAAGAACGACATGTCGTCCGCCGTCTGCAGGAAGGGATCTTCCTGAGCGATGCGCTGCTCGTAGCGATCGAGAAGATCGAGCCCGCCGACATCCATCGCCGGCAGGTCGAGACAGCGCAGTGCGTAGAGTTCCGAATAGCCGCGCTTCTGCACGACAGCACGGAAATGCGCCGGAACGGACACCCGCCCCTTCGCATCGATCCTGCTCACCGTGTTCGACAGAAACCGGTCCATCACACGTTACAGCCGCTTGCGCCGCCGCACCCCTCTTCATCGTGTCGCACGCGCCGACGCAGCGCGTTCCCTGCCCCGCACCCACCTCGTCCCCGAGCGCAAAAACCGGCAAACGCGCAGCCGGCGCGGCTGCCCGATTGGCGTACGCTTTACCCTGACGCGGAACGAAGGCTTGAGTGTTGTAATGGGATATCATGGGGCACTATGGGCGTCAACGGGAATAGACTTCACAAACACGCACGCCGGGACCACCAGAGCAGCCGCTACGCACGTCTGATCTTTATGAACCATTAAGCCTAACGAACCGTTTAGGGCCGCCTGGCCCAACCGGACGCGCCTTGCCGCGAATGGCTGCCGGGCATAGCGTCTGCGCGTCCGACCGGTCACCAAAGGGGTTTGAGAATCGATGCCTGAATCAGCGAACACACGCGCCGCAGCACTTCCTCATCTGCGCAACAGCGGGCTCGCAAAGGGCGACCCGATCCCCCTGCCGCTGACCATGGCCGCCATCTACCACTCGCCCGGCGACGCCACCGGCTACGATCAGTATGGCCGCTTCAGCAACCCGACATGGGCTGCCGTCGAGCACATGCTGTCTCATCTGGAAGGCGCGCCTTGCGTGGCCTTTCCCTCGGGGATGGCCGCGATTTGCTCGGTGTTTTTCGCGCTGCTCAAGGCTGGCGACCGTATTCTGCTGCCGTCGGACGGCTATCACACGACAAGGGCGCTGGCCGACCGTTTCCTGAGGCCTTTCGGCATCAGTTACGATGTCCGCCCGACATCCACCTTCCTCGATGGAGGCTTCGATGGCTATCGGCTTGCCTTCGTCGAAACCCCCGCCAATCCGGGGCTGGACATCTGCGACATAGCAGCCGTTGCCGCGGCCGCTCACAAAGCGGGTACGCTGCTTGCGATCGACAACACGACAATGACGCCCTTTGGCCAGCGTCCCCTCGACCACGGCGCCGATGTCGTGGTGGCCGCAGACACCAAGGCCCCCAATGGCCATTCCGACGTGCTGTTTGGCCATGTCGCCAGCCGTAATGCGGATATCATCACTGCCGTGACCGGCTGGCGCGAGGTATCAGGCAGCATTCCCGGACCGTTCGAAGCCTGGCTGGTGCATCGCGGCCTGGAGACGCTCGACATACGCTTCGACCGCATGTGCTCCTCGGCGGAAGTGATCGCGCGACGGCTGCAGGGCCACAAAGCGATAAGCGGCCTGCGCTATCCCGGATTGGAAAGCGACCCGTCGCACAATCTTGCCCGCGCGCAGATGGAACGTTTCGGCTTTCTGATCTCGTTCGAACTCGCCTCGGAGGAGAAGGCCGAGGATTTCATCAACAATTGCCGGCTGATGCAGGCGGCAACATCTTTTGGCGGCGTCCATACCTCGGCCGAACGGCGCTTGAAGCGCGGCGACGCGGTGCCGCCAGGTTTCGTCCGCGTCTCCGTCGGCTGTGAACCGGTGGAGGAACTCTGGAAGGCGATCGAGGCCTCGCTGGACGAGATCTGCGGCTGAGCGGATCGGTCACGGTCCGAGATCGTCGGCTTCGATCTTGCGATGGCCGTGCAGCACGCGAAGAATCTCGATCGCGTCGTCAGTAACTCGATATAAAGTAAGGTATTCGCCGACGACCAGATGGCGGATTCCCGGCGCGATGTCCTCGCGCGGCGCCCCTGAGAAAGGATGCAGGGTGAGTAAGTTCCATCGTCTTTCCAAGGCGTCCACGAAACGGACCGCGGCATTGGGATTGTGGCTGGCGATATAGTCACCAAGCCCTTCGAGATCGACCGCCGCTTGAGGAAGCAGCCGGTATTTCACTCCTCAAGGCCTTTTGCCTCAGCCATCTTGAGATATTTGGCACGCACGCGTTCGAGGATTGGTGGTCCCACCAGCGCCGGCCCGCTGTCGATCCCTTCCTGCACCAGCTTGCGCAGTTCCTCCACCGTGTAGCCGAAGAGGTCGCGACGATCCTTCCACTGCCTGAGCGCATCGCGGATTACTTCGCTTGCCGACGCATACTCGCCAGCAGCGACGACATCATCGACAGCTGCCGCCAGTTCCGGCGAAAGCGTAATGCTACGTTTGTCGACCTGACCCATGAGTCGCTCCTTATTCCGTTCACAGGTATGGTACGATTTAATCGTACCATTTTCAAGGATAGCCATCCTGCACGGTGTTGACGGAATCAATGAGGCAACAAGAGACTTGAATCGACAGGCGCGCCGGACGGCGCAACCTGCTGATCTCAATGATTTCTCGGGGAGAAACTGCCAGCCGGCCTGTAAGCCGGGTTCTGTATGGCCCTCGCCCCTTGCGGGACGAGAACGTGGCGGCCATTCATCTTGGACGCATATTGCCATGCGCCTCACGCAACCTACCCGGACGGTGAGCCGGAAACAGCCCTCGAGGGTTTCCCCTCGCACCGCCCCTATTCGGTCTTGCTCCCGGTGGGGTTTACCGTGCCGCTCCTGTTGCCAGTCGCGCGGTGGGCTCTTACCCCACCCTTTCACCCTTGCCACGATAAATCGTGGCGGTTTGCTTTCTGTGGCACTTTCCCTGGGGTCGCCCCCGCCGGCCATTAACCGGCACCGTGTCTCCATGGAGCCCGGACTTTCCTCACCCACGGCCTTTCGGCGCTTGCGGGTGCGGCCGCCCAGCCAGCTGGCTGGGCGTATAAAGGGGTTCAGCCGGCAAAACGCAACCGAAAAAGCCGGTTGCGGCCAGTTCTTCTCATGCGGGCGCCCCAACAGCGGCCAACTGCACCTTGACCTTGCTGCAATAAGCCGCCGACACCGGGTTCATCCGGGTCGCGCCGTGGCCCGCATTGTATTTCAGGATCGTGCCACAAGTGGTGCCGCCGCCGAGATCCCGCGCCATGGCGAGATACTTCATGCCGTATTTGATGTTGGTGTCGGGATCGAACAGCCCTTTGGCCGAGCCGTTGTAGCCCATCATCCGCGCTGTTGCCGGCTTGATCTGCATCAGGCCGATCTCACCGGCGCTGCCAACCATGTTCGGCCGATAGTTGCTCTCGATCTTGATGACGGCTTGAGCCAGTGAAACAGGAACGCCATAGCTCGCCGCGTAGCGGGCGACGATCGCCGAATACTGGCCGCCACTGGCCACCGCCGCGGTCGACGCGGCGACATTCCTCAGGCCGATCGATGCCGTCGTCGTCATGTCGATGGTCTTGCGGCTACGCTTCGTCCGCCTTTTGGCTGCGGATCTCTTTGCCTTGGACCAGCTTGCCTTTTCCACCTTCGCCGAAGGCTGCTTCGTCACCGCCTTGGCGCTCTTGCTGCTTTCGGTCGGAATGACCTTGCCCTTGGCACTCACCGCGACCAGCCCCTGATCGGCCCGTGGGCTTACCGGCGCGGCGTTGGCCGCACTGGAGGCAAAAGTCATTACGCCGGCAGCAAGAGCTGCCGTTACAACGGTCAATTTCTGCATGAGATCCTGTTCTGTCTGGACCACGCGAAGATTTTCGCGCGGGATTGCTTGATTAACGTCGGAACATCCGGGGGGTTAGGTGTCCGACAAACTGTACGAATTGCCCTTTGAAGCCCGAATTGGCGGCAATGAAGGCGGGGCAAGTCACTTTGAGTGACAGTTTGTAACCTAACAGCGAAAAGGATTACTTGGGCGGCACCTTGACCCGGGGTCACCTCCGGACGGAAGCAAGCAGCCTTTCCAGCGTACGCACCGTCGACCCGTCTGCCGTCCCATCGATCCGGCGCGGCCGAAAATGCCGCTGGAAAGCCTCGATGACGTTCTGTGTCTGATGGTCAAAAGTACCTGATATCTCAACGCCGTAGCCATAGAGCGCCAGCATCGACTGCAGCGCCTCGACATCAGCCCCGCTGTCGCCGGGCTTCAGCGCGGCTCCGCGCCTCATAGGGGCGGCCGGCACGAGATGGCCGACACCGGCCTCGAACAGCACTGCCCAGGGAAACTTCTCACCCGGATCGATCTTGCGACCCGGTGCCACATCGGAATGCGCCAGAACCCGCTCGGCCGCGATAGCATGGCGGCTGACGATCCCCCGGCATAGGCCGATGACCGCGTCGATCTGGCGCCGGGGAAAACCGGGATAACCCAGCGAGTGCCCTGGATTGACGATCTCGATGCCGACCGAGCAGGAGTTGATGTCGGTGCGTCCGAACCAGGAACTCTTGCCGGCGTGCCAGGCGCGGTCGCTTTCCCTGACCATCTGCACGACGTGGCCATTCTCATGGACGAGATAGTGCGAGGAAACCTCGCTCGCCGGGTCGCACAGCCAGGATTCCGCGCCGGCACCTGTCGCCATGCCGGTATAGTGCAGCACGATCATGTCGGGCTTCAGCGTGTCGCGCCTTGGCCCGAAATTCGGCGATACCCTGACCTCGGCGCTTGGCTCGTCGGGCAGGAAGCCGCTCATGCGTGCCGCAGGCCCCGCTCGATCATCTCATAGGCGGCGTTGATCGCCGCGACCCTGGTCGTCGCGATCTTGATGAACTCCTGCGGCAGGCCGCGCGCGATCAGCCGATCGGGATGGTTGTCGGAAACCAGCTTGCGATACCGCTTCCTGACTTCCTCGAACGGCTTGCCGCGCTCGATACCCAGCACGACATAGGGGTCGGCGGCACCGAGATTGACGTGGCGGGCGAGGATCGACTCGTAATGCGCCTCGTCGATGCGGAAAATCTCGGCGATGCGGTGCAGGAACTGGCCTTCGCGCTCATGGATCAGCCCGTCGGCCTTGGCGATGTGGAACAGGCCGTCGAGTATGTCTTCCAGCATTGCGCAATTCGAATGGCCGGAGCCGCAAAGCTGCGCCATGCGCTCGGCATAGGTTTCGAAACCGGCAACGTCTTGTTTGGCCAAGTCATAGAGCCGCGCAACGTTGCGCGTCTCCCTTGGCGGCACCTCGAATATCTCCTGGAAGGCCCGCACCTCATCCTGGGTGACGATGCCGTCGGCCTTGGCCATCTTTGCCGAAAGCGCGATCATCGCCACCGAGAAGGCGACGCGCCGGCGCAGGTCTGCATCCCCGGAGAAAACCGTGCGCACAGCCTCGACGACGTCGGCCACGCCCGACGAAGCTGACGACGATACCCGTGTGATGAAGTCTCCGAGACGGTCCCAAATCGACATGGCCGCTTCTTAAAGCGAACCGGTCCCCGCTATCAAGCCAATAACGGCCATGGCCTCGCTTGTGGAAGACTGGCATTTGCCGGTCCACGGGTGCCCTGACGAAGAAAAGGCCGACGAGACGCCGGCCCTTCCTCCCAAGACACTTTTACTGCTTAACGAACTACTGCGCGGGCGCAGGAGCAGGCGTTGCCGGAGCCGGCTCGGCGGGCTTGGTCGATTTATCGGCCGGAGCCGCGGGCTTCATGGGCTGCTCGGCAGGCGGCGGATTGGTGCTCTGGGTGGTGGTCTTGTCAGTGCCTGTGCCGCTGTCGCTGCAGGCCGCAACGCCCAACAGGGCAAGAGCGGACACACAAGCAAGAATGAGCTTTTTCATGACATCTCTCCTTCAACAAACGCTCACATTGCGGTGAACGGTCGCAGGGGAAATGCGTCACACGGCCATGAGTTTCGTAACGTTGCGTTTCGGCGTGTAACAGCAACGGGATGTGGCCAACGTTGCTGCCGGCGTCGCGGCGGATTAACAACGAAAGCTGGAAACGAAAAATGCCGGAGACAGCCGCCATGGCCGCAAAATGGGATTTCTGGATCGATCGCGGCGGCACCTTCACCGACGTCATCGGCCGGGACCCGAAGGGTGGGCTGCATCCGCGCAAGCTCCTTTCGGAGAACCCTGAAGCCTATGCCGATGCCGCCATCGAGGGCATCCGCGATCTGCTTGCCGTTGCGCCGGGCGCGGCAATGCCGTCGGGTCTGATCGGCGACATCAAGATGGGCACCACCGTCGCCACCAATGCCCTTCTGGAGCGCAAGGGCGACCGCGTGCTCTTGCTCGTCACCAAGGGGTTCCGCGATGCGCTCAGGATCGCCTACCAGGCGCGGCCCGACATTTTCGCCAAGGAGATCATCCTGCCCGAACAGCTCTATGAGCGCGTCCTCGAGATTGACGAACGCGTGCTCGCCGATGGCTGCGTCGAACGGCTGCTCGACATCGCTGCTTGCCGGCCAGCGATCGAGCAGGCCAAAGCCGATGGCATCGATGCGGTCGCCATAGTCTTCATGCATGCCTGGAAATACCCCGATCACGAGAAGGCGGTGGCGAAGGTCTGCCGCAAGCTTGGTTTCAGCCAGGTATCGGTCAGCCACGAAGTCTCGCCGCTGATCAAGCTGGTCGGCCGCGGCGACACCACCGTCGTCGACGCCTATCTGTCGCCCATCCTGTCGCGCTATGTGCAAAGGGTGGCGGGAGAGCTCGGCGTCTTCTCCCCACTCGAGGGGGAGATGTCGGCAAAGCCGACAGAGGGGGTCATCTCAGAAGGCACCGCCAGAACGTCGCACCCAGTCGAACCGACCCCACCCGGCGGCTTTGCCGCCACCCTCCCCTCGACGGGGAGGGAAGGCCCGCGCCTCATGTTCATGATGTCCTCTGGCGGCCTCACCGCCGCCGACATGTTCCAGGGCAAGGACGCGCTGCTGTCGGGCCCGGCCGGCGGCGTCGTCGGCATGGTCGAGACGGCGAAGCTCGCCGGCTTCGACAAGGTCATTGGCTTCGACATGGGCGGCACCTCCACCGACGTCGCCCACTATGATGGCGAGTACGAGCGGGCCTTCGACACCGAAGTCGCCGGCGTGCGCGTCCGCGCTCCGATGATGCGCATCCACACGGTCGCCGCCGGCGGCGGCTCGGTCCTGCACTACGAGGCCGGCCGTTTTCGCGCCGGACCGGACTCCGCGGGCGCCAATCCAGGCCCCGCCGCCTACCGGCGCGGCGGGCCGCTGGCGGTTACCGATGCCAACGTCATGCTCGGCAAGCTGCAGCCCGATTTCTTCCCGGCCATCTTCGGCCCCGACCAGGACCAGCCGCTCGATCTGGAAACGGTGCGCGCGAAATTCGAGGCACTTGCCGCCGAAATCGGCGACGGCCGCTCGCCCGAGGCCGTCGCTCAAGGCTTCATCACCATCGCCGTCGAAAACATGGCCAATGCCATCAAGAAGATTTCGGTGCAGCGCGGCTACGATGTCACCGAATATCTCCTGAACTGCTTCGGCGGCGCGGGAGGCCAGCACGCTTGCCTCGTCGCCGACGCGCTTGGCATGGAAGCCGTGCTGATCCATCCTTTCTCCGGCCTTCTATCAGCCTATGGCATTGGCCTGGCGTCGGTCTTTGCCTCGCGCCAGCAGGCGCTGCTCAAGCCGCTTGCCGAGGACTCCAGGACAGAGATCGGCGGTCTCATCGCGACGTTGAGAAAAGCCGTTATCGCCGAACTCGCCGCGCAAGGCATCGCCGAGGATGCGGTTGCCACCAGGCCCGTGCTGCACATTCGCTATGACGGCACCGATACGACGCTGCCGGTGAATTTCGAAAGCGGCTCGATTTTCCAAGCCAAGCGCGATTTCGAAATCGCCCACAAGGCGCAATTCGGCTTCGTCTATGACGATAAGCCGATGATCGTCGAGACGGTTGGGGTCGAAGGCACCGAAATCGCCGAAAACAGCGCCGAAGCCCATGCACCCGCCGGACCTGCGAAGGATAAGATCGGCGCTTCCCAAACCCGGCGCATCTATACGGAAGGCAGGTGGCATGAAGCTGGCGTCCACCGTCGCGAAAACCTGCGCACGTCGGATCGGGTGGCAGGCCCCGCCCTGATCATCGAACCGAACCAGACCATCGTCGTCGAACCGGGCTGGCAGGCTGAAATCACCGACCTCAATCACGTCGTGATCCGCCGAACGGAAAGAAAAGCGCGCGCCGCCGCCCTCGGCACCGAAGCCGATCCAGTGATGCTCGAAGTCTTCAATAATCTCTTCATGTCGATCGCCGAGCAAATGGGCGTGACACTGCAGAACACTGCGTACTCCGTCAACATCAAGGAAAGGCTGGATTTCTCCTGTGCCGTCTTCGACCACACCGGGGCGCTGGTCGCCAACGCGCCGCACATGCCGGTGCACCTCGGCTCGATGGATCGCTCGGTCGAAACCATCATCCGGTTGAACTCCGGCGACATCCGTCCTGGCGATGTCTTTGCCTTGAACGCACCCTATAATGGCGGCACGCATCTGCCCGACATCACCGTCGTGACCCCGGTCTTCGACGATGCTCAAAGGAATATCCTCTTCTATGTCGCCTCGCGCGGCCATCACGCCGACATCGGCGGCACCGCCCCCGGCTCGATGACGCCGCTCGCCACCACGGTCGATGAGGAAGGCGTGCTGTTCGACAATTTCCGCATCGTCGACCGCGGAAGATTCCGCGAGAAGGAATTGCAGACGCTGCTGACCGACCACCGTTATCCGGCCCGCAACCCGCACCAGAACATCGCCGACCTTAAGGCGCAGATCGCCGCCAATGAGAAGGGCGTCGCCGAACTGCGCAAGATGGTCGCGCATTTCGGCCTCGATGTCGTCGAGGCCTATATGGGCCACGTCCAGGATAACGCCGCCGAGAGCGTGCGGCGGGTGATCGAGCGGCTGCCCGACACATCGGCCTATGAATATCCCACTGACACCGGCCAGGTCATCAAGGTGAAGATATCGGTCGACCGCCAGAAGCGCGAGGCGACCGTCGACTTCACCGGCACGTCGCCAGTGATGAAGAACAACTTCAATGCGCCCGAACCGGTCGCCCGTGCCGCTGTGCTCTACGCCTTCCGCGTCATGGTCGAGGACATGATCCCGATGAATGCCGGCTGCCTGCGGCCGATCAACATCGTCATTCCCGATGGCTGTATGCTGAAGCCCGCCTATCCTGCCGCCGTTGTCGCCGGCAATGTCGAGACCTCGCAGCATGTCACCAATGCGCTGTTCGGCGCCATGGGCGCGATGGCCAATGCGCAAGGCACTATGAACAACTTGACCTTCGGCAACAAGAAATACCAGTACTACGAGACGATTTGTTCCGGCTCGCCGGCCGGGCACATGAACTCTGGGCGCGGCTTTGCCGGCACCTCCGGCGTCCACACCCATATGACCAATTCGCGCCTCACCGATCCTGAGGTTCTGGAACTGCGCTTTCCCGTGGTGCTGGAGGATTTCCATATCCGCGACGGCTCGGGCGGCAAGGGCAAATGGAACGCCGGCGACGGCACGAGGCGCACTATCCGCTTCCTCGAGACGATGGAATGCGCGATCCTGTCATCGCACCGCAACCGCCCGCCGCAAGGGCTGGACGGTGGTGGCAATGGCGAGGTCGGCTCGACCAAGATCCGCCGCAAGGACGGCGCGATCGACGTGCTCAAAGCCTGCGACCAGACCGTGCTCGACGCCGGCGATGCCGTCATCCTGACGACGCCGACGCCGGGCGGGTTCGGCAAGCTGTAAGGAAGCATCCACAATTCGCTGCGGCGAGTCAGATGGCGTGGCTGTGGAGAACCGGAGCGGGCGGACGCTAGGTCCGTGAGCACCGGAAGCGCAGAAAGCCGCGTCAGATGACCGTCGCAGTAGAATTATCGATGCTTCCGACTGTCACCGGCTTGTCATGACCCTGCGCTACCCGCTTGCGCCAAAGCAAATGGGGAATCACCTTGCCATGACGGACGTTTCCGCAGATCTGGTTTTTCGGCGCGGCAAGGAAGTTGGAAAAGCCGTCTACCAGAACCGCCCGCTTTCGAAAGCCGGCATCTCCGAACGGCTGTTCGCCTTCCTCTTCTCCGGCCTCGTCTATCCTCAGATCTGGGAAGACCCGGATGTCGACATGGAAGCCATGCAGCTCGGCAAGGGCCACCGCGTCGTCACCATCGCCTCGGGCGGCTGCAACATCCTGGCTTACCTCACGCGCTCGCCGGCAAGGGTCGACGCGGTCGACCTCAACGCCGCGCACATCGCGCTGAACCGCATGAAGCTGGAGGCGGTGCGCCGCTTGCCCTCGCAGGGCGACCTGTTCCGTTTCTTCGGCGCCGCCGACACCAGCCACAATTCGGAAGCCTACGACCGCTTCATCGCCCCGCATCTCGATCCGGTCAGCCGCCATTATTGGGAACGCCGCAACTGGCGCGGCATCAGGCGCATCGCGGTTTTCGACCGCAATTTCTACCAGACCGGCCTGCTCGGCCTGTTCATCGCCATGGGTCACCGCACGGCGAAGTTCTTCGGTGTCAACCCGGCCCGCATGATGGAAGCCAGGAATATCGGCGAACAGCGCCGCTTCTTCAACGAGGAGCTGGCTCCGGTCTTCGACAAAAAGCTCCTGAAATGGGCGACCTCGCGCAAGGCCTCATTGTTCGGCCTCGGCATTCCGCCGGCGCAATATGATTCCCTGATCACCTCAGGCGACGGCTCGATGGCCAGCGTGCTGAAGGCCCGGCTGGAAAAGCTCGCCTGCGATTTCCCTCTGGAGAACAACTATTTCGCCTGGCAGGCTTTTGCGCGGCGCTATCCGAATCCAGGTGAAGCCGCCCTGCCCGCCTATTTGGAAAAACAGAACTACGACACCATCCGTGGCAATATCGACCGCGTTGCCATCCACCATGCCAATCTGATCGAGTTCCTCGCCGCCAAGGATGCCGGCGCGGTCGATCGGTTCATCCTGCTCGACGCGCAGGACTGGATGACCGATGATCAGCTCAATGCGCTGTGGTCGGAGATCACCCGCACGGCTTCCGCCGGCGCCCGCGTCATCTTCCGCACCGCCGCCGAGCCCAGCCTGCTGCCGGGCCGCGTCTCGACCTCGCTGCTCGACCAATGGGACTATCAGAACGAGGCGTCACGCGAATTCTCGGCCCGCGATCGTTCCGCCATCTATGGCGGCTTCCACCTCTATGTGAAGCGCGCGGCATGAGCGCGACGGAGCTGCCGGCCAGCCACGCCGAGCTGATGGACGGCGTCTACCGCTGGCAGCGCCACATCTACGACCTGACCCGCAAATACTATCTGCTCGGACGCGACCGCTTGATCGACGGCCTGGACGTTCCAGCCGGCGGCACCGTGCTGGAACTCGGTTGCGGCACCGGCCGCAACATCATCCTCGCCGCCCGTCGCTTTCCCGATGCCCGCTTCTTCGGCCTCGATATTTCAGCCGAAATGCTGGAGACGGCCGGCACCGCAATTGCCCGTGAAGGCCTGTCCGGGCGCGTCAAGCTGGCAAAGGGCGACGCCACGGAGTTCAACTCCGGCTCGCTGTTCGGCCGGGCCACCTTCGACCGTGTGTTCGTTTCATACTCGCTGTCGATGATCCCCGGCTGGGAAAAAACGGTGTCGGCGGCGCTCGCCGCCCTTTCGCCCGAGGGTTCTCTGCATGTCGTCGACTTCGGCCAGCAGGAAGGCCTGCCGCGCTGGTTCCGGTCGCTGCTGCGCGGCTGGCTGAGGAAATTCCACGTGACGCCGCGTGACTCGTTGTGGGACGTCCTTGAATCGGAAGCTGAGCGAACCGGCGCAACCTTCCATTTCAGAACGCTTTATCGCGGCTATGCCTGGCTTGCGATTGTCAAGCTCGGCCACTGACATCAGGTAAATTGCCGCCCATCGCTGTTGGTAGCCGGCCCCTGATACCCCCCGGGGCCTCGAGGACGCGATTGGATCGCCATCCGAAACAGATTGCGATCTGACCCAAGGAGTGGTACATTATCTCCGCTTGGGAGGAATGCGGAGTGATCGTCGGATTTCGAGACGAATGGCTGCGGGCGTTCTTCGTGGAAGATATCCATTCCCGCAACATTCCGTCCGATCTCGAAAGACGGCTATTCCGTAAACTCCAGATGATTGATGACGCGATGACCGATCAGGATTTGCGTGTGCCGCCCAGCAATCATTTCGAGAAGTTGCGTGGCAATCTCGATGGCCTTCATTCAATCCGCATCAACAATCAATGGCGGCTGATCTTCCGGTGGGACGGCGGCCGCGGTGAGGCGGCGGATATCTATCTCGACGACCATAGCTATAAGTGAGGTGACATATGTTGACGACCACGCGCAAGCCAGCAACGGTTGGTGAAATCCTCACAGAAGAATTCATGCAACCGCTCGGCCTGACACAGGCGGCTTTGGCCGAGGCGATGGGTGTTCAGCGCAAGCATGTCAACGAATTGTGCAATGACCGCCGCAACGTGACCGCAGCGACCGCGCTCATTCTGGCTCGGGTGTTTGGCAACAGCCCGGACTTCTGGCTGAACGTGCAGCGCCGTAGCGATCTCTGGCAAGTCATGAATTCGCCCATCGAGCGAGCGCGCGTCGATCGTGCCAAGCCTTTGGCGACAGCAGCGTAGATGACACGACAATCGGGCGCGGCTTAATGCAGCGCCTTCACCAGCGCTCCCACCATCGCTTGAGGCCGATAGCCAAGCTTGGCCGGCGTCAAGCCGAGCCGAACGATCACGAGCTGTTCCGACGGTATGATGGCGACCGTTTGCCCGTCGTGCCCTTCCATCCAATATGTGTCCTTGGGCAAGCCCGCCGCGACGCCGGCACCGGGATTTTCCTCATCGCCGGGCGCCTCGATCCACAACTGGCCCTTGCCGTAGACCTTTGAGCCAGGCGCCGGCTCGCGCATCCAGTCGACGAACCCTGCCGGCAGAACCTGGTTGCCGTTCCACACCCCGCCTTGCAGCAGGAACTGGCCGAAGCGGGCCCAATCATGCGCGGTGGCATAGAGATAGGACGAACCTACGAAAGTGCCTTGCTCATCGGTTTCGAGCACCGCGCTGTGCATGCCGAGCGGCTGGAACAGCGCCGTGCGAGGCCATGTCAGCGCCTTGGCCTTGTCGCCGATCGCGTCCTGCCATAGCCGCGACAGCATCACCGCCGTGCCGCTCGAATAGGAGAACGCCTTGCCCACATCGCCCGCCAGCGGCTTTGATTCAGCAAAGCCCGCCATGTCGGGTTCGAGATAGAGCATGCGCGTGACGTCGGCGACATCGCCATAGTCCTCGTTGAACTCCAGCCCGCTCGACATCGCCATCATGTCGGCGAGGCTGATCGCGGCACGGCCATCCGCCTTCCACGGTCCGAACAGGCTCTTGTTGTCGACCGCCATCTTGCCGTCCTTGACCAGCGTGCCGACGATGGCGGCGTTCACCGTCTTGGTCATCGACCAGCCAAGCAGTGGCGTCTTGGCTGAAAAGCCCTCGCCATAGCGTTCGGCGACGACACGGCCGTTCTTGACCACCACGATCGCGCGCATGCCGGTGCCGGCCATCGCGGCATCGCCGATGATCTTCGAGACTTCGGGGTTCTGCGAGGCATCGACCCGCTCGCCCTCGGGCCACAGCGCGTCCTGAGCGGTCGGGGATGGTTCGGTACGGATTGCCGTGCGCCGCGCCTTGCCGACATCCCCATCGGGAACCGAAGCGCAGCCCAGCCCGTCACGGGCAACTGCCACGCTTTTGCCGAGAAAGCCGAGCAGTCCGGCTGAAACCGTGCTCCGGTTCTTGTCGACCGACACCCGCATCAGCCGCAGCAGCGGGTGTCCGGGCGCTTGTACGTCGACGGCAAGCACCTCCTTGGCATCGCGCCCGGCAATGAAGACATTGGAACAGACGATCTTGGCCGAATAGCCGGAGCCGACACGGATGAGTTCAGGCGGCGCGATATAGAGCCACGCAATCAGCGCGACGACCGCCAGCACGATCAGGCCAAGCAGCCATCTCACGAACTTGACCACGATCCGCATGTGTTGCCTCCCCGGCTTTCGCCCGGCTCTTATGTCATCGATTTGCCGTCATTGCTTCCGCAAAATCGGGTCTCTTGTCGAGCGCCGTCAACGGATTATCAACCATGATCGGCGATCACAGGGAGCGTGTCGCCCGAACTTCGCAACGGTTCTGGGGCAGCGACATGCAAAAAAGGAGATACCAGGCGATGCTGTGGGGCGATCGCCTGGAGGGGGCTCGACCAGTCGGCGGCCGTCAGTGCACAGACCCATCAGCGACCGGCTGATTCCGGCTCGGGAGTTGTGATGCGCCGTCTTGCGGCTCTTTTCGTGCTGACGCTGCTTGGCGCCTGCTCGACCGTCGACGATCTGTCGCCGCTGTCGCCATCCGCGTCGAGCAGTTCGACGGTAGCGGTGCGCGCGCCGCGCTTCGCCGATTCCAAGCCGCATGAATGGGACAGCGGCGCACCCTGGAACTATTCCGTCCATGGCACCGACGTCTCCAAATATCAGACCTCGGTCGACTGGCCCGCGGCCAGGGCGAGCGGCATTTCGTTCGCCTTCATCAAGGCGACCGAAGGCGGCGACCGCTTCGATGACTATTTCGGCGAGCACTGGGCGCGCACAAAGGCCGCCGGTGTTCCGCGCGCCGCCTATCATTTCTTCTATTTCTGCACGCCGGCGGCCCAGCAGGCGCGCTGGTTCATCCAGAATGTCCCCGTCGACCGGTCCGCCATGCCGCCGGTCCTCGACATGGAATGGAACCCGAAATCGCCGACCTGCAGGCTGCGCCCCGACGCGGCCACGGTGCGCGCGGAGATGACCACCTTTCTCGAACTCGTCGAGCGGCATTACGGCAAGAAGCCGATCATCTACACGTCGGTCGATTTCTTTGACGACAATGAGTTGTCGACCTTCCGGGGCTACCCCTACTGGCTGCGCTCCGTCGCCGGCCATCCGCGCGAGAAGTATGGCAGCCACCCCTTCACCTTCTGGCAGTACACCGGAACCGGCATCGTTCCGGGCATGACCGGCAAATCCGACATCAACGTCTTCAACGGCAGCGAAGCCGCTTGGAACAAGTGGCTGCGGCAGAACACCCGCTGACACCTGTTGAACGGCAGCGGGGCCGACTTTAACAAGCGGCCGCGGCAGGCACCGTTGACACCTGTTCAGCGGCAGCGGAGGCGTCTTTAACAAGCGGCCGCGGCAGAAGAACCGTTGACACCGGGCCTGCCGCCTGCTTTTCGACACTGCCGGCGGCCAAGAGTACAACCGCCGGTACTCCAAGACGACGCGCATCCGCACGGACGCGCCGGGTCGCCTGGAGCCCTGAATGTCGAAAGGAAGCTGATGCGACTGCGTTCCCAAGCCCTCGCGGCGCTATTGCTGTGCGCCACGGCCTTGCCGGCAATGGCGCAGGAATGCGGCGGCGACTTCGAAACCTGGAAGCAGGGTGTGGCGGCCGAAGCCAAGGCGGCTGGTGTCGGCGCTGTCGGCCTCGACGCTCTGGAGGACGCCGCCTTCGACCCGAGGGCGCTGGCGCGAGACCGTGCCCAGGGTGTCTTCACCCAGACCTTCATCGAATTCTCCAACCGCATGATCTCGGCCTACCGGCTGAAGCAAGGTGCGGCGAACATGAAGAAATACGCCGGTATCTTTGCTCGCGCCGACCAGCAGTTCGGCGTTCAGGCGCCTGTCATCACTGCCTTCTGGGCACTGGAAACCGATTTCGGCGCCGTGCAGGGCGATTTCCACACGCTGAGCGCGCTGGTGACGCTGTCGCATGATTGCCGCCGCCCGCAGCTGTTCCGGCAGCAGCTCGTGCCGCTTCTGGAGTTGATCGATCGCGGTGTGCTGCCGGCCGACGTCAAGGGCGCGTGGGCAGGCGAAATCGGCCAGACGCAGATCCTGCCTTCGGACTATCTTGCCCGTGGCGTCGATGGCGACGGTGACGGCAAGATCGACCTGCGCAACAGCGTGCCCGACGTGATCATGACCACGGGCAACAAGGTGCTGTCGCGCGGCTGGAAGCGCGACGAACCCTGGATCCAGGAAGTCCGTGTTCCCGAAGACATGCCCTGGGACCAGACCGGGCGCACCAACAAATTGCCGCTGACGCAGTGGTCGCAGTGGGGCGTCACCAATCCCGACGGCTCGCCGCTGGCCGACAAGGGCCTCAAGGCCGGGCTGGCGCTGCCCATGGGCCGCAAGGGTCCCGCCTTCCTCACCTACGACAATTTCGACGTCTATCTCGAATGGAACCAGTCCTTCACCTATGCGCTGACGGCGGCCAACCTCGCCGCACGGCTGGCGGGCGCGCCGCCGATCGACCCGCGCAATCCCGAGCCGGGCCTCAACGATGAGCAGATGAAGGCGCTGCAGACCAAGCTCGAAGCCAGGGGCTACGATGTCGGCACGGTCGACGGCATTCTGGGCACCAACACGCGCGAAGCAATCCGCAAGGAGCAGACGCGGCTGGATCTGCCAGTTGACGGCTGGCCGACGCCGGAGCTGTTGGGGAAGCTGTGAAGGAGTGAGTAGTCAGTAGGGAATAGTCAGTAGGGAATTTCTATATTTCCACTACTGACTACTGACTACTGCCCATTCCCTAATCCGCCATCGTCTCCAAACTTGCAAACCCTTCCGGCGCATCGCCCTCGTCGAAGGGTGTCGCCACCTCGACGAAGGTGTCGGGATAAAAGCCGTTGAAGCGGGTCCTCAGCGACAGCGAATAGGCGCCGATGTGGCCGATCTCGATCCAGTCGCCGGTGTCGACCGTTTCAGGCAGCCAGAACGGCCTGGACAGGATGTCGACGGAATCGCAGGTCGCGCCGCAGACCTTGAACGGCACGATGTTCTTTTCGGCGCCATTGCGGGTCCGGATAGCCGGATCGGGAATGAAGCGCGCCGGCAGCGTGATCTTGCCGGTCCAGGAATCCGACAGCGACGCCCAAATGCCGTCATTGATGTAGAGCCGCTTGCCCTTGCGCAACAGCACGCGCACGATCAGCGACAGGCAGCGCGCCACGATCACCCTGCCCGGCTCCGCCACCAGCGGCATCTGGTCGAACTGGTATTCCTTCATGTCGCCGGACAGCCGCGACATGATCTGGCCGAGAGACGGCATCTCGATCTGCTTTCGGTTGGGGTCATGCCCGTATTCAGCCGGAAAGCCGCCGCCGACATCGAGCCCGGCGAGATCGAAGGTCAGCCGGTTGCGCACCCAGTCGGCCGAGGCCAGCGCCCGCTCATAGGTGTCGGGGTCCTCGATCTGGCTGCCGACATGGAAACACAGGCCGACCTTGTAGCCGGTGCGGTTCAGCCGCTCGGCGAGTTCCACGGCATAAGCCGGCCCGGCGCCGAACTTCTTCGACAGCTCGTAGGCCGCATGGCCCTTGGTCTGCACCCGCACGAAAACGCTGATCGCGCCAGGGTCGATATCGAGCGCCCGCACCACCCGCGTCAGCTTGGTGATCTCGTCCTCATGGTCGAGCGAAATGACGCGGATGCCGTATTTCTCCAGCGCCAGCTTGATGTCCGACTGCGCCTTGACCGGATGCATGTAGAGCATCTCTGCATCGGGAGAGACGGCGCGTACGGCGGCGAACTCGCCGGGCGAAGCGACGTCGAAAGCGGTGACGCCGGCATCGACAAGCGTCTTCAGCACGATCTGCTCGCCATTCGTCTTGACCGCATAGGCGGTCTTGCCGGGAAACATGCCCATGAACTGCCTGGCATCGGCCTTGAGCACCTGCGGGCGGAAGCAATAGACAGGATCGTCGGGGCGAAGCGCCAGAGCCGCCTCGCGTGCATTCTCGAATCGCTGCATTGACGAATCCTCGACTTCGGCTGTGCACAATTAATCCAAGCTAGCGGCTAATGAAAACAATTCTGTGTCTCGTGCGCCTGGCGCCGTGGCGCTAGATCCTTTTGGCGGCGATGTTTGCCATCGATCAGGTTTCGGGTGGCGCTTGTCGCCGAACCCGATATGGCTTCTGCCTGGCTGACTGGCTCTCAGGCCGTCTTGGGGAGGACGATGCACATGGCAATAGCCGCGACTTCAGCACCACGCGGACCGATGGTCCTCAAGGACTGGGGGCAATTGCTGCTGCTCGGTGCGATCTGGGGCGGCTCCTTCTTTTTCGCCCGCATCGCGGTGGCGGAACTTCATCCGCTGGTGCTGGTCCTGTTTCGCGTCGTCATCGCCTCGATCGCGCTGCAACTCTATCTCGGCCTGCGCGGCCCCTCCTTCCGCCTTGCCCTGCCTCACGCCGGCCTGTTCTTCGTGCTGGCCTTCACCAACAACGTCGTCCCCTTTTCGCTGATCTTCGCCGGCCAGACAGAGCTTGGCGCCGGCGTCGCCTCCGTGCTCAATGCGACGACGCCGTTCTGGACGCTGATCCTTGCCAACGCGATGACATCGGACGAAAAGCTCTCCTGGAACAAACTGGCCGGCATTGGTCTCGGCATCGCGGGCACCGCCGTCATGATCGGTCCCGGCCTGCTTGCCGGGCTCGGCGGCCCGGTCTGGGCCAAATCCGCCCTCATCGGCGCGTCTCTGTCCTATGCCGTCGCGCTGATGGTCGCCCGCCGTTTCAAGGGCGTGCCTTCGCCGGTGCTCGCCACCGGACAACTGACCGCTTCGACCATAATCATGGTCCCGATCGTGCTCTTCGCCCATGGCCCGGCCGGCCTTTTCTCGGCCTCGCCTCCCGTCTGGGCGGCGGTGCTGGCGCTGGCGCTCCTGTCCACCGCCTTCGCCTACATCCTCTATTTCAACCTGGTCGCCTCTGCCGGCGCCACCAACGCCTCGCTGGTGACGCTGGTCGTTCCGGCCAGCGCCATGCTGCTCGGTTTCCTGTTTCTGGGCGAACGGCTGGAGCTTTTCGAGATCGGCGGTGTCATGCTGATCGGTCTCGGCCTTGTTACCATCGACGGGCGGTTGTTCGGAAAACGTTAGAGCGCGGCGCGTCCAAACCGGGCGCAGAAGAGAACGCTCCAACCGCTTCGATCAAGTGTCGGCCGCCGACTTGATGTAAGCCGGATTCGATTTTCGGATCGACGCGGTAGCGCTGCCATGACACGCCAGGGACACGGTCCCGCCATAATTTATTCACAGGTCTCTAGCGAGTTTTTGCCTAGAAGTTTCAACATCTAACGGCAAAAACGAGTCGCAAATCTGGCATTCATGTCGCAATGCAGCACATTTTCCGCTTGCCTGTGGCACAAATGAACCTAGACTCCGGGCATAGCTCTTTAAGAGGAGGCTATGTCATGGGACTTACGAGGCCAATCAACGCATTGATGATTTGTGCTGCGTTTGCTTTCATCGGCGCCCTCATTATGGGCGTCCTTCCCTGAACCCGCCAAGCCGGGGAAGACCAGCACCAGATAGTTCAAACAATTCAAAAGGCCGGGTTTTTACCCGGCCTTTTGCTGTTCAGCAGTGCCTCATGCCGCGGCCGATCCGGCCACCTCCGCCTCGTGCGAGCGGATACCGATCATGTGGCAGATGGCAAAGACAAGGTCGGCGCGGTTCATCGTGTAGAAATGGAAGTCGCCCACCCCGCGCTCGACCAGATCAAGCACCTGTTCGGCCGCCACCGCCGATGCCACCAGCGCGTGCGTCTGCGGGTCGTTCTGCAGGCCGTCGAAGCGCTCGGCCAGCCATGCCGGCACCAGCGCGCCGCAACGCGCGGAGAAATTGGCGACCTGGGTGAAATTGTGCACCGGCAGGATTCCGGGCACGATCGGGATGTAGATGCCGGCGCGGCGCGCGCGCTCGACATAACGCTCGTAGAGATCGTTGTCGAAGAAGAACTGGGTGATCGCCCGCGTCGCGCCATTGTCGACCTTGCGCTTCAGCATGTCGATGTCGGTGGCGAAATCGGGGCTTTCCGGATGCTTCTCCGGATAGGCCGAAACCGAGATATCGAAATCGCCGGCAACCTTCAGCGCTCCCACCAGTTCGGCGCCGTTGGCGTAGCCGTCCGGATGCGGGCGGTAGGCGGTGCCGACACCTGCGGCCGGGTCGCCGCGCAAGGCGACGAAGCGCTTCACGCCCATATCGGCAAACTCCTGGATCACCCCGTCGACCTGATGGCGGGCGGCGTCGACGCAGGTCATGTGCGCCGCCGGCGTCAGGCTGGTCTCCTTCAGGATGCGGTCGATCGTGCGCGCCGTCCGCTCGCGCGTCGAGCCGCCGGCGCCATAGGTCACCGAGACGAATTTCGGCTTCAGCGGCTCCAGCCTTGTCACCGTGTCCCAGAGCCTTGCCTCCATCTCGTCGGTCTTCGGCGGGAAGAATTCGAACGAAACCCGGACTTTGTCGCCAATGTCGGGCCGGCGGGAAAAACGGAACTGGTTCATTACGCGATTTCCCCTATCGAGCTCACTCTGGTCTGCTGGCTGGCGTTGGCGGGATCGGCGATCAGCAGGCGCCGGTCGCGGCCAAGCCAGAGCTTGACGGTGAGCCTGGCTTCGTTGCCGCCGCGCGGTTCGAACTCCTGGGCATCCTCGAGGTCGAGGCCGGCCTCGGCGAACCACTCGCCGATCTGCCGGTCGGAAAAGCCAAGGCGCATATGCGCGTGCTCGTCACGCAGGAATTCCAGCGTGTGCGGCGCGAAGTCGACGATGACCAGCCGGCCGGCCGGGCGCAGAAGCCGCGCCGCCTCATGGATGGCGCGGGCCGGATCGTCGAGATAGTGCAGCACCTGGTGGATGGTGACGAGATCGAAGGCATCGCGCTCGACCGGCGGCGAGAAGATATCGCCCTGCCGCACCTGCGCATTCGAAACGCCGGCCTTGTCGAGATTGGCGCGCGCCACGGTCAGCATCTCGCGCGACATGTCGATGCCGACACCGCGCCGGTAGAGCGGCGAGAAGATTTCGAGCAGCCGGCCTGTGCCGGTGCCCAGGTCCAGCATCGACTGGAACGGCCGCTTGCCGACCAGTTTCAGCATCGCGGCCTCGACGGCACGGTCCGGCACATGCAGCGAGCGGATATGGTCCCAACTCGCGGCATTCACCGAAAAATACTCCGCCGCCCGGTCCTGCCGCTTGCGCTTGACCGAGGACAGGCGCTCGAGATCGCGCTCGACCTGCGGGTCGGCGCCGCGAATGCTGGAAACCAGGCTCAGCACGAAATCGCGCGCCGAATCGGCATCCGACAGACGGAAGAAGGCCCACGATCCCTCCTGGTAGCGGCCGATCAACCCGGCTTCCAGCAACAGTTTCAGGTGCCGCGAGACACGCGGCTGCGACTGGCCGAGAATTTCGGTAAGATCGGAAACGGTGAGATCGCCGCGCGACAGCAGCGCCAGTATGCGCAGGCGGCTCGATTCGGCCGCCGCCTTCAACGTATCCACCATGGTGTCGAGCGAGACATGCATCAGCGTATTCTCTTTGAAAAAGATATAAACATATGTTTATGTCGATTTTTGAGGCCTTGCAAGAGCTATGTCGCTTCCGGACAAGAAAATGCCGCATGCGTGATTTCCGGGTGCATGTCGTGCAAAAATGTGTTGCGGTCTTTGGACCATGACTTGCATCAACCATGACTTGCATCAACCATGACTTGCATCAACCATGACTTGCATCAACGCAGAGATCGACAGAATGACCGGGCCGCGTGAGATGTTCGAGTCGCGCGAAGGCGAGATCAGGCTGGAGCAGGATCCGGCAACGATGCCCGCGGATGGCGGCGTCGTTTTCATTGGCCGCATCGCCTCGCCATGGACGACACGGGAAAGCTGCCCGAAAAACATGCGCGCGGCGCGCGAGACCGGACAACCCGCGGTGCTGACCATCGATGCGCCCTACCGCGATGGCCTGCGCGGACTGAAACGAGCCAGCCATGTCATTGTCCTGTCCTGGCTGCAGCACGCGCCGCGGAATCTGATCGTGCAGAAACCGCGCCATGCGGCTGATGCGAAAGGCGTATTCGGCCTGCGCTCCCCTGCCCGACCGAACCCGATCGGCCTGCATGTGGCCAGGCTCGTCGGGCTGGACATCGGCACCGGGCGCGTCGACCTCGACGCCATCGACGTGCTCGACGGCACGCCGGTCATCGACATCAAGCCTTACTTCGCCTCGACCGAAGCCATAGCAGAGGCGACGGTCGAAGGACGTGATGAACGATGACAGCGCCGACCGGCCGCCGCCGCGCCATCGCCAAGGCGCTGACCGCGCTCCTGCCGCTGGCGCCTTATGCCGACATGGAGAAGATCCGCGCCGACGCCGGCTCGGTGCACATGAAGACCTTGCCGCCGACGATCGCCGTCTGGCTGGCGACCATTGCCCATATCCGCCACAACCATACCGACTACGAAAAGCTGCTGACCGAAGGCTACGACCGCGACTCGGCCCGTTTCTTCGTCATCGAGCAGACCAACATCATGCTTACGCGCTGGCGCGCGACCCGCTTGCTCGACGCCGATGAAGAGGACGAGTAAGGCTTGGTCCCCCTATTGCCGCGTCGGCACGACGATTGCATTGTCAGGCTGGCCGTCCGCCTGGCCGACCCAGGTCAGGACAGGTTTCCCCTGTAAACCCTGATCCTGATAGAGGACGAACAGCGCCGGGTGGCTGGCCCTATGCCTTCCGACTGGGACCGCTAGGCTGATGGTCCGCTTGTGCGAGAGGAGGCCTCGATGAGCCAGACAACGAAGACGTGGGATGCACGGCAACTGCCCGCTGTCTCCGATCGGCATATCGACCCGCATGCCTATCCCAACGGCGTCGCCTTCCTCGACGGCCAGTACCTGCCGATGTCGCAAGCCAAGGTATCGGTCCTGGACTGGGGGTTTCTGCATTCCGACGCCACCTACGATACCGTGCATGTCTGGAACGGCGGTTTCTTCCGTCTCGACCAACATCTCGACCGTTTCTTCGCAGGGCTGGAAAAACTGCGCATGACCATCCCGTTCGATCGCGACGGCGTGAGCGAAATCCTGCACGATTGCGTCGCGCTGTCTGGTCTCCGCGCTGCCTATGTCGAAATGCTGTGCACGCGTGGCGCCTCGCCGACCTTCAGCCGCGACCCGCGCCAGGCGGTCAACCGCTTCATGGCCTTCGCCGTACCGTTCGGCTCGGTCGCCAATGCCGAGCAATTGCAGCGTGGCCTGCGCGTGGCCATCAGCGACAAGGTGCGCATCCCGCCGGCCTCGATCGATCCGGCGATCAAGAACTACCACTGGCTCGACCTGGTGCGCGGCCTCTACGACGCTTACGACCGTGGCGCCGAGACCGCTCTCATTCTCGACTTCAACGGCAATGTCGCCGAAGGTCCGGGCTTCAACGTGTTCTGCGTCAAGGATGGCAAACTATCGACGCCGGCCATCGGCGTGCTGCCCGGCATCACCAGGCGCACAGTCTTTGACCTCTGCTCCGAGGAAGGTCTCGCCGCAGAGGCCGCCGATGTCGGCGTCGCGGCGCTCAAGGCGGCCGACGAGGTCTTCATCACCTCGACCGCTGGCGGCATCATGCCGGTGACGGAGATTGACGGCGCGGCGATCGCCGGCGGCAAGGTCGGGCCGATCACCAGCCGGCTGATGACCCTCTATTGGCAAAAACACGACGATCCGGCATGGTCGAGCCCGGTGCGCTATCCCTGATCAACCGGGCAGGCTGGTCAAAAAGATTTCGCCTCGCCTCTGGAAAATCACGGGACAGGCCGTATATGCGCGAAAGCGGAGAAGCCTCCGTTTTCACCAAAAATCACGCCCACACGGGCAAGGATTGCACATCATGACAAACAAGGTTTGGTTCATCACCGGATCGTCGAAGGGCTTTGGCCGTGTCTGGGCGGAAGCCGCGTTGGCGCGTGGCGACCGCGTCGCCGCAACCGCCCGCGACGTCGGAACGCTCGCCGATCTCGTCGCGAAATATGGCGACAACATTGCAGCGATAAAGCTCGACGTCACCGACAAGAAAGCCGTCGATGCGGCAATTGCCGAGGCGCACCAGCGCTTTGGCCGGCTCGACGTCGTCATCAACAATGCCGGCTACGGTCATTTTGGCGCCATCGAGGAAGTGAGCGAACAGGAAGCCCGCGACCAGATCGAAACCAATGTGTTCGGCGCGCTCTGGGTCACCCAGGCCGCGCTGCCGATCATGCGGGCGCAGCGCTCCGGTCACATTATTCAGATCTCGTCCATCGGCGGCGTCAATGCCTTTGCCTCGCTCGGCCTCTACCATGCCTCGAAATGGGCGTTGGAAGCGTTCAGCCAGTCGCTGAGCCTCGAGGTCGCGGAATTTGGCATCCATGTTACGCTGGTCGAGCCGGGCGGCTTCTCCACCGACTGGGCCGGCCCGTCGGCCAAGGTCTCCAAAGCGATCGAGGCCTATGCGCCTGCTCGCGCCGCCATGGCGGAACGCCGCAGCCGCGCCGTGGCAGGCGATCCCGAGGCCACCGGACCGGCGATGCTGGCGATTGTCGATGCCGCCGAACCGCCGCTGCGTGTGTTCTTCGGCGACGGCGGCCTGCCGATGATCCGCCAGGAATACGCCAACCGCATCGCGCTCTGGGAAAAGTGGGACCACGTTTCCGTCATGGCGCAAGGCGCCAGCAAGAACCGCAAGAGCTAAGGGCCCAGGGTCTTGCTACGCCGCCCGATGGGCGGCGTAGCCCTACCCTCGGCTATGCGCGATAAATCCACTGCTCGGGCACCCGCACCGAAATCTCTTCGCCGGCCCTGATCGTTCCCGGTTTCTCGACCCAGGCGACGACGCCACGCAGCCGCTTGGCCACTTTCGGAAACAACAGCGCGCCGGCTTCCACATCCGCCATCCCACCGTTTTCGGCGATCGATCGCCCGGCGATGCGGCAAGGCCCGTTCTGGGCATCGACCTTGAGGGTCACTCCGTCCTTGAAGAAAAGCAGCGTACCGGCCGGCAGCATCGACAGATGCGGCACGCCCTCGATCACCAGATTGGCGCCGATCCACTCCGGCTTGATCTCGGCCAATCCCATCCGTTCGGCGACGATGGCCAGTTCATCCGCTGCCACGATCGACAATTGCCGTTCGTTGCGCATTTCCGTGCCGCGTGGATACCAGGGTTCGCGCCCGCCCGAGCGCCGCGTTGGTCCGGCGTGCAAATCGCCTGAAATGCCGTCGAAGCCCAACCGCAATTCCTCCGCCGGACGCGTCTGGAAATGATCCGCCGGCGCGACATAGAGCGCCGCCGCACGGGCAGAAAGCTTTTTCGCCGGGATGATTTCGACCGGCTTCTCGGCCTCGGGGAAGAGATCCAGCATAGCTTCATTCCTTGGATGATGCGGCTCGGTTTTGCCCTTCGGCCGGCAAGGCCGCAAGAGCGGTTTGGGCCATAATGCGCAACTCTTCGGCCGATGCGCCGTCACGCGCCTGGATAGACATGCCGTTCATGACGCCGGCGATATATTTGGCGAAGCCTTCGACGGAGGGGCCTTCCGGCAGATCGCCCATCGCTCTCCCCTTGGCCAGCCGCTGCGCGATCGCCGCTTCACTCGCCTTGCGATAGGCCTTGAGTTCATCCGCGATAGCTTGCGCCTGCGGCGAGGCTGCCAGCGCGCCGCTGACGAAAAGGCATCCGCCCGGCTTGCCGGGTCTGGAATAAGCTTCCGCTGCACCCAGCAGCAACCGCCGGATCGCCTCCCGCGTCGGGACCGGCGCGCTCAGCGCCTCCAGCGCAAAGCCGATCTCGGTCTCGTGGTAGCGTGTCAGCGCCTTGCGAAACAACGTCTCCTTGTCGGTGAAGGCATTGTAGATCTGTGGCGGCGTCAGCCCCATCGCTTCGCGCAGCATGGCGAGCGACGTCGCCTCATAGCCATGCTCCCAGAACAGATGCATCGCCGCATCCAGCGCCCGGTCGGGGTCGAATGCACGCGGCCGGCCACCGCGCGGCTTTTCCAAATCTTCCATATCGATCGATACGAAACCTATTGACTAACCTTCCGCACATAACATAACAATTGATACGAAACATGGCAAGCCGAAGGACGATCCCTTGGCAAGGCCATGCAGCCCGAGCACAAGGAGAGTCCAGATGCCAATCACCGTGACCGCGCCGGAAGGCGTACTGACCCCGGCCGGAGAGCGCGAAATCCTACCGCGTCTCAGCGCCGCTCTCATCGAAGCCTCCGGTGCCACCGGCAATTCCTTCTTCACCGCGATTGTCGGTGGCACGGTCCACATCCTGCCGCCCCGCCACATCTATGCCGGCGGCGCCAATCGGCCTGTCGTCATGGTGGAGTTGAAATTGCCCAATATCGGTCTTGGCTCGGTCGAAACTCGCAAGGCCTTCATCAACGCTGCCGCGAAAATTGTCGCCGAACTCTGCGTGCCAGGGCACAGACCCGAAAACACCTGGATCAACATCGTCAACGCGCCCGATGGCGGCTGGGGCATCGGCGACAGGCAATATACAGGCGACGCGCTTGTCGCCGCCGCCACGGCCGCCGCGCACTGATCCGGCAGGAGCGATGACGGTGCGGCTCTCTCCTTCGCTGTTCTTCACCACAAATTGCGAGCCGGCACTGGCCTTCTACGAACAATGCGGCCTTGGCCGGGGAACGATCCTGCTGCGCTGGGGCGACAACAACATGCCGGTGCGAACCGAAGCCATGCGCGGAAAAGTCCTGCATGCCCGCTTTGAGGGCCCGGGCGTGCTGTTCCATGCCTCCGACAATGACGATGCCGAACCGATGAAAGGCTCCGCCATGATGCTGGAGTTCGACGACCTGTCGGCCATGCGCGAACTTTTCTCCCGCGTGGCCGTCGGCGGCCGGATCACCGTGCCCCTGGCACGGCAATATTGGGGAACCTCCTTCGGCATGCTGGTTGACGCCTATGGCGTGCAGTGGATGTTCAGTTGTTCCGGTGAATGAGGGCGCGGATCACGATCTTCTTACCTCGATCAGAACCGGCTCCGCATTGCCGCCATGCCGTGCCGGTCCCATGGTGACGTCAGGACAGGTCCGCGGAGATCATCATGCGTCCCGGAACGGCAATCGTGCTGCTTTGGCTGACCTGGGTGGTGTCGTGGGCGGCTGCCGCCTTCTGGGCGGATCCGGTCGCCAAACGTGCCGACCTTGGGTCGGAGATGCGCTACCGGATGGTGATGGTGTTTGGCGCGGTCCTGTTCCTCCTCCCGGCACACAATTACTACGGGCGCCTGCGGCTGTGGGTTCCCGATCTTGCCGTGGCCTGGACCTGCGTTGTGCTGATCGCTGTCGGCTTCGGCTTCTCGTGGTGGGCAAGGCTGCATCTTGGCCGTCTCTGGTCGGGCAATGTCACCGCCAAGGCAGGGCACCGTGTCGTCGACAGCGGCCCCTACGGCCTCGTTCGCCATCCGATCTACACAGGATTGCTTCTGGCGATTCTTGCCACCATGGCGGCAAAAGGAACTGTCTGGGGCATTGCCGGCGCGCTCCTGCTCATCATCGGCATCGTCATGAAGGCAAAGCTCGAGGAGCGTTTCCTGCGCGGCGAACTCGGAACCGCCTATGACGACTATGCCAGGCGTGTGCCGATGCTGGTGCCGTTCGCTCCCGCCTGACGCGCCGCCGGAGTACCCCCGCAGGTCAGAGCATCCTCAGCAACGCGCCGCCTATCGAATACCCCGCGCCAAAAGCGCAGATCAGGCCGAAATCGCCGGGCTTCATGTCGGCATGGTTTTCCGACAGCGCGACGATGGCGCCGGCGCCCGCCGTGTTGCCGAGTCGCTCCAGCACCATCGGCGCGCGGTCGTGGCCGACCTCGTGGCCGAACGCCAGCTTCAGGATCATCGCGTTCATGCGCGCATTGGCCTGGTGCAGCCAGAAGCGGCGGACGGCCTGCGGCGTCAGCCCATGTTCGGCCAGGAATTCGACGATGAATTTGTGCCCGGCGACGGTGACTTCCTTGAACACCTTGTTGCCGACCTGCTTGATCAGATTGCTCTCCAGGTCGATCATATAGGGATCGTCCTGGGCCGTGCGGGTGTGGTAGCCCAGATTGGTGCGGATGTTGTTCGACATCTGCGTCCAGATACGCGTGTCGAGCACCTCGAAGCGTTCCGGCCGCTTTTCGCCCAAAGCGAGCCCTTCCACCACCATCGACACCGAAGCGTCGCCGAAGATGAAATGCGTCTGCCGGTCGCGGAAATTGAGATGGCCGGTGATGATTTCGGGCGTGGTGACCAGAATACGCTTGTGCGCGCCCGAGCGCACCAGATTGACCGCCATGTGCAATGCCGCCGCCGCCGACGAACAGCCGAGCCCCATGTCGAAGCCGGCCCCTTTGGTGCCCAATGCCTCCTGCATTTCAATGGCGATGGCCGGATATGGCCTTTGCTGATGCGAGGACGAGCAGATCACCAGATCTATCTCTGACGGGTCGATGCCGGCATGGGCGATCGCCTTCCTGGCCGAAGCGATGCCGAACTCGGCCTGCAGCGACAGGACGTCATCCGGCCGCGCCGGAATGCGCGGTGCCATGCGGGTCGGGTCGAGAATGCCTTCGCGTTCGATCACATGACGGCTGCGCACGCCGGAAGCATGGACGATGAAGTCTGCGTCCGACTTCTGCAGCAGCGTCCCGCCTGTGGCCTGGCGCCGCTCATTCTCGGTGTCGACCCAGCTGTTGAAGCTTTCGACCAGCTCTTCGTTGGTGATGACAGGTTGAGGAATTTCAGCGCCGATGCCGCTGATGATGACGCGATGCATATTTCAGTCCGTCCCATCCGCAGGCCTTGCGGCTTCATGTGAGCGCCGAAACGCTTCGGCGCAACACTTTTCTCACTTCGCCGGTTTACGCCGGCTTAAACCAAAGATTTACGCGCACGTAAACCTGACTTCCACCAGGCGTACAGGTTGAGAACAGGAGCGGCGCGTGGTTCTCGTACCTGAGCAGCGGAAGCGCAGGAGGCCGCGTTTGCAGGCCGGCGCCACCTGAATTCGGACATGCCCTATCCGGCCCGCTTGGCGACAATGAAGATGCGGGGGAAACGCAGCAGCACCTTGCCGTTCGCGGTCTTGGGATAGGCCTTGGCGATCCTTGCCGTATAGCTGTCGAGGAACAGCTTGCGCTCGTGCTCTTCAAGCGGATCGAGGAACGGCTTCAGCCCGGTTGCCTTCACCCACTCGACGATCGCCTCGGCATCGGCCAGCGGATGATTGTAGATGGTATGCCAGATGTCGACCCTGTCGCTGAGCGGTGACAACAGGTCGTAATAGAACGACACTGGAGGCAGCGGCGCGCGCGCCGCCCCCTTCATCTTGGCGGCAAACGGCATTTCGGCGGCGGTCTCGCGCATCAGGCGGTGGGAGTCCTCGCCCATATTGTCGGGCATCTGGACGGCAAGCGCGCCACCCGGCGCCAGAAGACCCATCAGCCGCTGGGATACCGCCGGATGTCCCGGCAACCACTGGAACACCGCATTGGCGAAAATGACGTTGACCGGCTCGGCCGGTTGCCACGTGGAGGCGTCCGCCAGATCGAAACTGACGCCCGGCAAGCGCGCCCTCGCCTTCTCGATCATGTCTGGAGAGGTGTCGAAGCCGATGACCTCCGCATCCGGCCAGCGCTCGACCAGAAGCTCGGTCGAATTGCCCGGCCCGCAGCCGATGTCGACGACCCGGCGTGGGAAGTCGACCGGCACCTGGGCCGCGAGGTCACGCGCCGGCCGCGTACGTTCGTCCTCGAATTTCAGATATTGGGCGGCGGACCAGTCGGCCATTTGAGCTCCTCATATCGCCTTGAGAATTCGCCGCCTAGTGCCCCCTTATCGCGTCAGCCGCTTGTGCGTCATGCGGTGCGGGGCGGCCGCTTCGGCGCCGAGGCGGCGCAGCTTGTCCTTCTCGTATTCCTCGAAGTTGCCTTCGAACCATTCGACATGCGCATCACCCTCGAAGGCGAGCATATGGGTGGCCATGCGGTCGAGGAACATGCGGTCGTGGCTGATGATGACCGCGCAGCCGGCATAGGCTTCCAGCGCGTCTTCCAACGCGCTCAGCGTCTCGGTGTCGAGATCGTTGGTCGGTTCGTCGAGCAGCAGCACATTGCCGCCGGTCTTCAGCATCTTGGCCAGATGCACGCGATTGCGCTGGCCGCCCGAGAGGTTGCCGACCTTCTGCTGCTGGTCGCCGCCGCGGAAGTTGAAGGACGAGCAGTAGGCGCGGCTGTTGACCTCGTGCTTGCCGAGCTTGATGACTTCGGCGCCGCCGGAGATTTCTTCCCACACCGTCTTGTTCGGATCGAGCGCGTCGCGGCTCTGGTCGACATAGCCGAGCTTGACCGTCTCGCCGATGCGGACCGAGCCCGCATCCGGCTTCTCCTGGCCGGTGAACGTCTTGAACAGCGTCGTCTTGCCGGCGCCGTTCGGGCCGATGACGCCGACGATGCCGCCCGGCGGCAGCCTGAACGACAGGTTCTCGATCAGAAGCTCGTCGCCGAAGCCCTTGCTGAGGTTCTCGACCTCGATAACGACATTGCCCAGCCGCTCGCTCGACGGGATGACGATCTGCGTGTCGGTGGGCTTGCGGTTCTGCGACTGCTCGACCAGTTCCTCATAGGCCTTGATACGCGCCTTCGACTTGGTCTGGCGCGCCTTTGGCGAGGACTGGATCCATTCGCGTTCGCGCCAGATCGACTTCTGTCGGGCGTCGTCCTCGCGGCCTTCCTGGATCAGGCGCTTGGCCTTGGCGTCGAGATATCTGGTGTAGTTGCCCTCGTAGGGGATGCCACGACCACGGTCGAGTTCGAGAATCCAGCCGGTGACATTGTCGAGGAAGTAGCGGTCGTGGGTGATGATCAGCACAGAGCCGGGATAGTCGCGCAGGTGCTTTTCCAGCCACGCCGTGGTCTCGGCGTCGAGATGGTTGGTCGGCTCGTCAAGCAGCAGCAGATCGGGCTGCTGTAGCAGCAGGCGGCAGAGCGCCACGCGGCGACGCTCGCCGCCCGACAGGTTGGTCACCTCGGAATCGCCCGGCGGGCACTGCAGCGCGTCCATCGCCATCTCGACCTGCTGCTCGAGATCCCACAGGTTCAGCCGGTCCATCTCGTCCTGGAGCTTTGCCGACTCGTCCGCCGTCTCGTCGGAATAGTTCATCATCAGCTCGTTGTAGCGCTCGATGATGGCGGTCTTCCTGGCGACGCCGTCCATGACGTTTTCCATCACGGTCTTTGAGTTGTCGAGCTGCGGCTCCTGCGCCAGGTAGCCCACGGTCGCGCCCTCGGCCAGCCACGCCTCGCCCTGATATTCCTTGTCGAGCCCGGCCATGATGCGCAGGATGGTCGACTTACCCGAGCCGTTCGGCCCGAGAATGCCGATCTTGGCGTCCGGATAGAAGGACAGATGAACGTTATCGAGCACCTTCTTGGTGCCGTAGGCCTTCGACAGGCCGGACATGTGATAGATGAACTGGCGTGCCACGCGCGCTTTCCCTGAAAAACTGACTGAATTGTCGATTTGAATGGAGGTTGGCCGCTATGTAGGCGATGCGGCGGCGAACGGCAATCGCTTTTGCGGGCCGGGCACACGGGGAAGTGTCCGCCGAGAGGCGACGTTTCTGCCGGTCACGCCCCTGCTGAAAGCTCCGGTTAACCTTCCGCGTCTGTCCGCGACTGGCACGCCGGCTTACCAAACGCGGCGGTCTTGCGCTTACTGGAAGCCGATCGGATCGACCGTACCCACCGGGCAGCCTGCCTTGTTGGTGGGCACCGATGCCAGCAGCAGGTCCTTCAGCGAGCTGGAAGGACCGATCGGGCCGGCGAGGCCGAGCGTCAGTTCGCCTATCAGCCGCCGGCCGCTCGACGGATCGATGACGCAGGAAACGCGCACCCGATCCCCTGCGCCCGAGCCGAAGGCCTGGTCGAAGGCGCTGCGGATCTGGTCGGCCGTCAGCTTGCCGCCGATGTTCTTGGTAAAGAGATCGCGCACAGGTGAGCTGTTCACTTCGCGCATCAGGCTGAGTGCGTCGGAAAAATACTCCTGCTGGCTCTTGCCGTAGCAGGTGCCGTGTTTGATCCATTCATGCCGCTCGAGCTTCGAGGCGGTGCCCGGCATCACCTTGTCGAGCTCCGCGCGGGTGCCGGCGTCAAGGTTGACCGGCGGCAGGTCCTGCCAGTGGGCAGGATTGTCGTTGGCCTTGTCGCCGGCCGAAACCTGGCAATAGAAATTGCCGTTCGGCTGTGGCCACAGCCCGTGCAAGGTGAAATTGGTGGCGTCGAATTCGCTCGGATTCTGCGCCTTGCATTCGGCCTTGTTCGACTTGGTCTCGCAAAAGGCCGGCTGCCAGCTCAGCGCGAAGACATATTCGGGTTTTCCCGACGCCGCTTGCTTGTCTTGCCTACCAGGAGCCGCCGGAACCGTCGCGGCGCTGCTGCCCGAGAGATGGCCGCAGGAGACCTTCACCCAGCGACGCTCCGGATCGGCGCCGGGCACCTGGATCAAATAGTGCGTCGGCGCATCCTTGTTGCCGGCAAGCAATTGATAGCCCTGTCCGGCATCGGTCGAGACATTGCCGGGGTTCTTGCCGTTCTTGATGGCCTGCGTTGCCGGACAGGCGGCGTCGGCGACGAAAGTGCCGCTCATCTTGACGTCGGCAAACGCTGCACTGGCCAGCGATGCCGCCAACAAGGCCAATCCGAAAACAACACCAATGCGCATAGGAATCCCCGCTGAAGCAAATGGGTGACAGACTGCCGCTGTCTCCATGTCAGAATTGCGATATTTTGCTGGCCAAACGCAAGAAACATCGTTGGGCAAAAAGCGGTTGGTGTGGATTGACGCAAAACCGGCGGCAGGGGCACACAGGTCGGACGCCATGAGGCGAACCAGGGGTGGAGACCAGCCTGCATGCCATTCAACCAGCAACGCCTGGTCCGCTCGCCGACCGGCGCCGAGCTCAATCTCTTCATCAGGCAGGCCGATGGCCGGCCGCGCGCGGTCGTCCAGATCAATCATGGTCTCGCCGAGCATGCCGCGCGCTATGCCCGCTTTGCCGATTTCCTTGGCTCACGCGGCTTCCACGTCTATGCCCATGACCATCGCGGCCATGGCCGGACCAAGGCGCCAGACGCGCCGCTCGGCAGATTCGCCGACAGGGATGGACCGGCCAAGGTGATCGCCGATGTCGATGCAGTCCACGATCTGATCGCCGGGGAATGGCCAGGCCTGCCCGTCATCCTCTTCGGCCACTCGATGGGCGCGTCCGTGGCGCTGAATTTCCTTTTGGGCCACTCATCCCGCATCCATGCCGCCGCGATCTGGAACGGCAATTTTTCGCAAGGCCTGCTTGGACAGCTGGCGCTCGGCATCCTTGCCTGGGAGCGGATGCGGCTGGGCTCGGACGTTCCGTCGCGCCTGCTGCCGAGACTCACCTTCCAGGCCTGGGGCAAGGCGGTGCCCAATCACCGCACGCTGTTCGACTGGCTGTCGCGCGACGGGGCGGAGGTGGCGAAATACGTCGCCGATCCACTGTGCGGCTGGGATGCCTCTATCTCGATGTGGCGCGACGTGGTCTCGATGGCGCTCAATGGCGGCAAGGACGCCGGCTTTGCCGGGGTCCGGCGCGGTCTTCCCGTCGCCATCGTCGGCGGTGAGAAAGACCCCGCCCCGGACTACGGCAAGGGCATCACCCATCTCGCCAACCGCATGCGCAAGATGGGTTTTTCGAATCTCGTATCAAAGGTTTACGCCGACACTCGCCACGAAAGCCTGAACGAGGTGAACCGCGACATCGTCATGGACGATTTCGCGGCCTGGGCGGATAGCGTTCTGAAAGTGTGACCGAGCCAGTTCGTTGGCCCATTGCAAGGGCCGTGACAGTCGTCGCCGGGCTTGATAGAGGCTCTGCTTTCGCTGCGATCACGGTGATTGCGGCAACCACGGTGATTTATGGCTGAGCCCCCGCTGAAAGGCGTCCGCGTCGTCGAACTCGCCCGCATCCTCGCCGGGCCCTGGGCCGGGCAATTGCTTGCCGATCTCGGCGCCGATGTCATCAAGGTGGAAAGCCCCGATGGCGGCGACGACACCCGCAAATGGGGGCCGCCCTTTGTCATGAGCCATGATGGCGAGAATCTGTCGGCCGCCTATTACCATTCCTGCAATCGCGGCAAGCGCTCCATCGCCATCGACTTCTCGACGCCCGACGGCGCCGAGACCGTGCGCCGGCTGGTCGCGACGTCGGATGTACTGATCGAAAACTTCAAGCTCGGCGGCTTGAAGAAGTACGGGCTCGATTATGACAGCCTGCGCAAGATCAACCCGCGCCTGGTCTACTGCTCCATCACCGGCTTCGGCCAGGATGGACCCTATGCGCCCCGCGCCGGCTACGACTTTATCATCCAGGCCATGGCCGGCATGATGTCGATCACCGGCGAGGCCGGACGCGAGCCGCAAAAGGCCGGCGTCGCCATATCGGATCTTTTCACCGGTCTTTATTCGGTCGTCGCCATCCAGGCAGCCCTGCGCCATGCCGAGCAGACCGGCGAGGGCCAGCATATCGACATGGCGCTCTTCGACACCCAGATCTCGGCGCTCGGCAACCAGAACCTCAACTATCTCGTCTCCGGCAACTCGCCGGTGCAGATGGGCAATGCGCATATGAACATCGCCCCTTACGAAGTGCTTCCGGTCCGGGATGGCCACATCATCCTGGCCGTCGGCAATGACGGCCAATTCACCAAGTTCTGCGCCGCCGTCGGACTGGACGATTTGCCTGCCAATCCCGACTTCGCCACCAACCCGGCCCGCGTCGCCAACCGCGTGAAGCTGCGCGAGCGCATCGTCGAGGCGCTGAAGTCTCTCGACCGCGATCCGCTGTTGGCAAGACTCGAAGCGGCAAGCGTGCCGGCGAGCCCGATCAACACGATCGGCCAGATGTTCGCCGACCCGCAGACGGTCGCGCGCGGCATGCGGCTCGACCTCGACGACGGCCATGGCAACCTGCTGCCCTCGGTGCGCGCGCCGATGGTGATGTCCGGCACGCCGCTGGTCTATGAGCGCCCCTCGCCGCGCCTTGGCGAACACACCCAAGAAATCCTTGCCGAACTGGAGAGGTCTGGAAAATGAAGACCGGCGGACAACTGATCGTCGACGCGCTCGAAGCCCACGGCACCGACCGCATCTATTGCGTACCCGGCGAATCCTACCTCGCGGTACTCGACGCGCTGCATGATTCCACGATCCGCACCATCGTCTGCCGCCAGGAAGGCGGTGCGGCGATGATGGCCGACTGCCACGGGCGCCTGACCGGCAAACCCGGCATCTGCTTCGTCACCCGCGGCCCCGGTGCCACCAATGCGTCGGCCGGCATCCACATCGCCATGCAGGATTCGATTCCGCTCATCCTGTTCATCGGTCAGGTCGCCAGCCACGCCAAGGAGCGCGAGGCCTTTCAGGAGGTTGATTACAAGAGGTTCTTCGGCGATATCGCCAAATGGGTGGTGGAGATCGACGATGCCTCGCGCATTCCCGAATTCGTCACCCGCGCCTTCGCGGTGGCGACATCGGGCCGTCCAGGCCCGGTGGTGATCTCGCTGCCGGAGGACATGCTGACCAGCGTCGTCGAGGCGCCTGCCGTCTTGCCGCACACGCCGGTCGAGACCCGTCCGGGCGAAGCAGAACTCGATGCGCTGGAAACGCTGTTGGCCAAGTCCATCAGGCCCTTCGTCATCCTTGGCGGCACGCGCTGGGACACGGAGGCCGTGGCACGGATGCGTGCGATCGCCGAGGGGTGGTCGCTGCCCGTCGGCTGTTCCTTCCGCCGCCAGATGCTGTTCGACCATCTGTATCCGAACTATGCCGGCGATGTCGGCATCGGCATCAATCCGAAACTCGCTACCGCCATCAAGCAGGCCGATCTGTTGCTGCTGATCGGTGGCCGCATGGGCGAGATGCCCTCATCCGACTACACATTGCTGAAGAGCCCCTACCCTGACCAGACGCTGGTGCATGTCCACGCCGATGCCGGCGAGCTCGGTCGCGTCTACAGGCCGACCGTGGCCATCAACGCCTCGCCGTCGGCTTTCGTCGAGGCTTTCGCCAGGCGCAAGCCGGCCTCCGAGCCGGTATGGGCGGCCGAGACGCCAAAACTCCATGCGGCCTATCTCGAATGGTCGACGCCGCCGGAAAGCGGCCCTGGCCCGGTCCAGATGGGCCCGATCATGAACTATCTGGAAAAGATGCTGCCGGAAGACGCCATCCTGACCAACGGCGCCGGCAATTATGCCACCTGGGTGCATCGCTTCCACCGCTTCCGCCGCTTCGGCACGCAGGCGGCGCCGACGTCGGGCTCGATGGGCTATGGCACGCCTGCCGCGGTCGCAGCTAAGGAGCTGTTTCCGGAACGCACCGTGGTCGCGTTTGCCGGCGATGGCTGCTTCCTGATGAACGGTCAGGAATTCGCCACCGCCGTGCAGTACGACCTGCCGATCGTCGTCGTGGTCGTCAACAATGGCATTTACGGCACCATCCGCATGCATCAGGAGCGCGAATATCCTGGCCGCGTGGTTGCGACCGACCTCAAGAACCCCGACTTCGCGTCGCTGGCCCGAGCCTATGGCGGCCATGGGGAGACGGTGGAGAAGACGTCAGATTTCGCATCCGCCTTCGAGCGTGCGCGCGCCAGCGGCAAGCCGTCGATCGTCGAAATCCGGCTCGATCCGGAGGCGATCACACCGACCCGGACGATGACCCAGATCCGCAACAAGGGCTAAGGCAAAGGCAGCCTGCTGCCTTTCGTCGGCCGTGCTGAGCTTAAGGACTCGTTTGGCAAAGGGGCGGTGCGCCGCCCCTTCCGACCGCGCTACATCGCCTTCTCGATCTGACCGCGGATCTCGCCATCCTTGTTGGCGGCGGTGTGGACGTTAACGTAGTATTTGCCGGCCTCAAGGTCAGCCGCTTGCGCATCTGTGAGCGTCGCTGACCCCTTGATCGGGCTCTTGAGCTTGCCCTTGAACGGGATTACCGGCGCGGCATTTTCGCCCATCCCCGCGGGACCGTGAATGTGCGCGGCCGTCGCCGGTCCGCTCAGACCGGAATATTTGACGTTCCAGCTTAGCTTCTTCTTGGTGGTGTCAAAGGTCAAAGTGGCAGTCCCCTTGCCCTTGGTGGTGATGGGAGGGCTCTGCTGGCCTCCATCGAGCGTTGCCTTGTACTTCACCATTTCGGCCATGGCCGGCGATGCGAATAGAAAGGCGGTCGAAATGGCCAGCGCGGAAAGCACCGGCATGAAGGATTGTCTGCGCATGAAGAACCTCCAGTTAGCTGCGCATCCGTCATGGCTTCCCGACACGCGAATGCGTCAACGGGAACGATTGGGCGGCGTAATGTATCCCTGCACACGTTTTTGTGACCGGCCACGGGAAAAACGGGCGATTACCGCCCATTCACCGCCTGGGATCAGACGGCGGCCAGCGCCTGCGCAAGGTCGGCGATCAGGTCATCCGGGTGCTCGACGCCGATCGACAGCCTGACCGTGGTCTCCAGAACGCCGATGCGCTGGCGCACGTCGAAGGGAATGCCCGAATGGGTCATGGCGGCTGGATGGCTGGCCAGCGATTCCGTGCCACCGAGGCTTACCGCCAGCTTGAAGATCTGCAGCCCGTTGAGAAAGGCGAAGGCCGCCTTCTGTCCGCCCCTGATGTCGAAGGAGAAGGTCGAACCGGCGCCGCTGCATTGCGCCCGATAGACGCGGGCGGCAGGCGTGTCCTCGCCGAGGAACGGCAGGTAATGCACCTTCGCCACCTTGGGATGCTCTTGCAGGAATCCGGCAATCAGACGGGCATTGTCGTTCGCCCGTTCCATGCGGATCGACAGCGTCTCCAGCGAGCGGCCGAGCATCCAGCAGGAATGTGGATCAAGCTGCGTGCCGATCGCGCCACGCAGAGCCTTGATCGGCTTTGTGACCGCCTTGCCGCCCATGACGGCGCCCGCGATCAGGTCGGAATGGCCGCCGACATATTTGGTCAGCGAATAGACGGAGATATCGGCGCCGTGCTCGATAGGCCGCTGGAAGACTGGACCGAGCAGCGTGTTGTCGCAGGCTATGATCGGCGTCGATCCTTGCCTTGCGCCGATCTCGTCGGCGGCCTTCCGCATCAGCGCGATATCGACAAGGCTATTGGTCGGGTTCGACGGCGTCTCGATCAGGATAACCGACACACGGCCCTTCGCGGTCGCCGCATCGGCCGCCACGCGCACCGCCGCCTCGTCGACGCCATCCGCGAAGCCGACCGCGCCGATGCCGAAGCCGGCAAGCGTGCGCGTCAAAAGCGTCTCGGTGCCGCCATAGAGCGGCTGCGAATGCAGGATCACGTCGCCGGGGCGGGCATAGGCAAGCAGCGTCGTCGCGATCGCCGACATTCCCGACGAAAACAGGATGCAGGCATCCGTCCCCTCATAGACGGCGAGCCGGTCCTCGACGATCTCGCTGTTGGGATGATTGAAGCGCGAATAGACAAGGCCCGACGCCGTGCCGCTCGGCGGCTCCTTTCGGCCGGACGTGTAGTCGAAGAAATCACGCCCCTCCTCCGCCGATTTGAACACGAAGGTCGACGTCAGGAACACCGGCGGCTTGACTGCGCCCTCCGACAGCTGCGGATCGAAGCCATAGCTCAGCATCAGCGTTTCGGGATGAAGCTTGTGGTTGCCGATATGGGTTTTCGAAGGACGCGGCGCGGTCATGATGTTCCCTGCTTTTTCGAGACGTGTGGCGGCAATTTATGCGATCCCCACCACACAGTCCTTGCTATTCTTGGCCCCCCATGGCTGCACTATCGCAATGAATTGCCTGGAGAGGCCAAAAGTGCAGCAGAAAATAGCTGATGATTTCGACCGCAAGATCCTGCATGAACTGCGCGCCGATGCGCGTATCACGAACAACGAGTTGGCGGAGCGCATCGGCCTGTCGCCGTCGCCTTGTCTCAGGCGCGTGCGGCGGCTGGAGGAAGCCGGAATTATCAGGGGCTACACGACGCTGGTCGATCCGGCTGCCTTTGGCTGGACCATGGTCGCCATCGCCACCATAAGGCTCGGCCGCCAGAACGAGGACGAGATCGTCATGTTCGAGGAAGCGATCCGCGGGTGGGACGAAGTGCTGGAATGCCACCTCGTCACCGGCTCGCGCGACTATGTGCTCAAGGTCGTGACCGGCGGCCTCGACCAGTATGAGCGCTTCATCAAGGAAAAGATCGCGCGGCTGAAATGCGTCGCCTCGATCGAGACCAGCTTTGTGATGAACACCATAAAGGAACGGCGCCTCTGACCCTTGGTCGGAGGCGCCGCTCTGAAGATCGATCGTAGCGGGGCTACGCTTACTTCACGGCCTTGTCGGTGATCGCGGTGGTGTAGGCGCCGGTCGGCTCCTTGGTGATGATCTTCTGGTCGAGCAGGGCCTTGGCGGTGCGCTCGTAAGCCGCAGGGATCAGCTTGCCGTCGGCATTGTCGATCAGCTTGGCCACTTCCTTCATCATGAACTTCTGGTGGTTCTCGTCTTGACCGCCATTGTCCACGACGATGCCGGCCGCCTCGTCGGTGTTCTCGGTTGCGTATTTCCAGCCCTTCATCGAGGCGCGCACGAAGCGCACCATCTTGTCGGCGAAGGCCGGATCCTTGAGCTTGTCCTCAAGCGTGTAGAGCCCGTCCTCCAACAAGTCGTTGCCCATGGCCGAATAGTTGAAGACGATCAGGTCCTCGGGCTTGTAGCCGGCATCCAGCACCTGGCCGTATTCGTTGTAGGTCATCACCGAAATGCAGTCCGCCTGCTTCTGGATCAGCGGCTGCACGTCGAAGCTCTGCTTCAGCACGGTGACGCCGTCCGGGCCGCCATCGGTCTTGAGGCCGATCTTGTTCATCCAGGCGTAGAACGGATATTCGTTGCCGAAGAACCAGACGCCGAGCGTGTGGCCCTTGAAATCGGCCTCGGTCTTGATCGGTCCGTTCTTGGGGCAGACCAGTTCCATGCCCGCCTTCTTGAAGGGCTGGGCGATATTGACGAGCATCACGCCCTTGTCGCGGGCAGCCAACGCCCCGCCCATCCAGTCGACGATGACATCGGCGCCGCCGCCGGCGATCACCTGTTCGGGTGCGATATCGGGGCCGCCCGGCTTGATATCGACGTCGAGGCCTTCAGCGTCATAGAAGCCCTTGGCCTTGGCGACATAGTAACCGGCAAACTGCGCCTGCGTGACCCATTTCAGCTGCAGCGTCACCTTGTCGGCGGCCATTGCCTGGAAAGCGGCCAGCGACAGCGCGCCGGCCAGAAGCGGAATAAGAAGTCTTTTCATTTTTTTACCCTCTGAAGTTAGTGCCCTGAACCCACCGCCCCTATCCACCACGGACAGAGGGATGCCAAAACGTGACGGCCCTTTCGACAAGGGCGACCACGCCATAAAAGACCGAACCCGCAAGTGCTGCAACTGCGATTTCAGCCCACACCATGTCGATGTTCATCCGCCCGACCTCGGTCGAGATGCGGAAGCCCATGCCGACGACGGGCGTGCCGAAGAACTCCGCGACGATGGCGCCGATCAGCGCCAGCGTCGAGTTGATCTTCAGCGCGTTGAAGATGAAGGGAGCGGCGGCCGGCAGCCTGAGCTTGATCAGCGTCGGCCAGTAGCCCGACGCATAGGTGCGCATCAGGTCGCGCTCCATATGCCCCGACGCGGCAAGCCCGGCGACCGTGTTCACCAGCATCGGGAAGAAGGTCATGATGATGACCACGGCTGCCTTGGACTGCCAGTCGAAGCCGAACCACATGACCATGATCGGCGCCACGCCGATGATCGGCAGTGCCGAAACCATGTTGCCGATCGGCAGCAGGCCACGCCGCAGGAACGGCACCCGGTCGGCGAGGATCGCGGTGACGAACCCGGCGCCACTGCCGACGATATAGCCGAAAAGCACCGCCTTGAAGATGGTCTGCCGGACATCGGCGCCGAGCACCGACAGCGAGTTGACAATGCGCACGCCGATGGCGCTCGGCGGCGGCAGCAGGATGAAGGGGATGCCGGCGCCACGCGTCACCGCCTCCCAGATGATGAGTATCCAGGCGCCGAAGATGGCCGGGATGATCAGGCGCAGCGCGTTCCGGGACCAGCCTGTCGTTGGACGAAGCCCGGACAGCGCCGCCACGCAGCGCCATCCGAGCAGCCAGGCCGCGGTGAGCAGCAGGAAATACGGTGCCAGCGCCGTGCCTTCGAAACCGGCAATGCCCGAGATCAGCAGCCAGGCCACGAGATGGGCGCCGACGAACAGCACCACGGCCTCGCCCAGCGATGGCAACCTGACCATCGAGATCAGCGCCGCCACGATCGCCAGGCCGAGCATCAAACCCTTCGTTCCGAGATAGGGATAGTTGATGCTGGCAGCCGTATCCGAGAGTGCTGCCGCCTCCGGCTTCGACATCGCGCCCAGCGCAATCGCGACCAGGCACAGCAGGATCGCCAGCACGGCCTGCCACGAGGGTTTCAGCCAGTTCATGCCGGCCTCCCGCCCATGGCGCGGTCGACGGTGCGGCCGGCGATGCCGACCACCATGACCAGAAGCGCGGCCACGATCGAACCGGCGACCAGCACCGACCAGATATCGATGGACTGGCTGTAATAGGCGCCGGCAAGCAGCTTGGCGCCGATGCCGGCGACCGCACCGGTCGGCAATTCGCCGACGATCGCGCCGACGAGACTTGCCGCCACCGCCACCTTCATCGAGGTGAACAGGAACGGCACGGAGGCCGGCACGCGCAATTTCCAGAAGGTCTGGGCGCGGCTGGCATTGTAGGTGTGCATCAGGTCGAGATGCATGATCTCGGGCGAGCGCAGGCCCTTCACCATGCCGACCGTCACCGGGAAGAACGACAGATAGGTCGAGATCATCGCCTTCGGGATCAGGCCGGTGATGCCGACGGCCGCCAGCACGACGATGATCATCGGCGCCACCGCCAGGATGGGAATGGTCTGCGAGGCGATGATCCACGGCATCAGACTGCGGTCGAGCGTCGCCACATGCACAATGCCGACCGCGATGATGATGCCGAGCGCGGTGCCGAAGGCAAAGCCGAGCAGCGTCGACGACAGCGTCACCCAGGCGTTGTAGACGAGGCTGCGGTTCGAGTTGATCGGCCGCAGGAAAGTGTTCTCGAAGAAGTTCACCGCCACCTGATGCGGCGCCGGCAGCGTCGGCTTGGGCTGCGACAGCGTCTTGCCGATGAATTCGACGGTGCCCGGCGTCACGTTGGCCCGGCTGTCGATATCGCGCTGAAACGGCGCATTTAGGATGACTGCGAAAACGTACCAGAGCACGACCACGCCGACGAGGATGGTGGTGACAGGGATGATCTTGGAGCGGAAGCTATCCATTGGCGCCCCCTCCTCTCCCCGCTGGGGAGAGGGTGGCCGGAGCGAAGCGAAGGCCGGGTGAGGGGGAGTGTATGTGCCCCTCAAGCACTGCCAAGATCGTATCCAAGACCGCCCGCCGTTCGGCGAGAACTTCGTGATTCCAGAACCGAAGAACAGAGTAACCATGGCTGTTCAGCCAAGCTGTTCTGCTTTCATCAGTCAGGGAGTCGGCATGTTGGCTGCCATCGATTTCAACGATCAAGCTCTTTTCGCGGCAGAGAAAGTCGGCGAAGAACGGTCCGAGTGGCACTTGCCTTACGAACTTGTAGCCGTTGAGGTGACGCCCCCGTAGCTCGCCCCAAAGCCGGTATTCGGCCTTAGTTTCGTCAAGCCGCAGTCCTCGGGCGCGCTCCGTGACCCCGGCCTTCCTCCTGGTTGGATGCGTCGGCGCCGCCCCCTCACCCGACCTCCGCTTCGCTCCGGCCACCCTCTCCACGGGGGGGAGAGGAGGAATCCAGTCGTCGCTCCCCTCAATCATCATAGCTGTGCCCTGCCCTCAAGCCATCGCGTACCCGCGCCGCGATCGCCAAAAACTCCGGGCTCTCGCGGATGTCGAGCGGGCGCTTCCTCGGCAGTGTCGATTCGATGATGTCGCTGACGCGGCCCGGGCGCGGCGACATGACGACGATGCGCGTCGACAGATACACCGCTTCCGGAATGGAGTGGGTGACGAAGCAGATGGTCTTGTTCGTCCGCCCCCATAATTGCAGCAACTGCTCGTTGAGATGGTCGCGCACGATCTCGTCCAGCGCGCCGAACGGTTCGTCCATCAACAAGAGGTCGGCGTCAAAGGCCAGCGCACGGGCGATCGAGGCGCGCTGCTGCATGCCGCCGGAAAGCTGCCAGGGATATTTCTTCTCGAAGCCCGAAAGGTTGACGAGATCGAGCGTGCGCTTGATCCGTTCCACCTGCTCCGCCCTGGACAGGCCCATGATCTCCAGCGGCAGCGCGACATTGCGCTCGATGGTGCGCCACGGAAACAGTGCGGCGGCCTGGAAGACATACCCGTAGGCGCGCTTCTCGCGCGCCTGTTCCGCTGTCATGCCGTTGACCGATATCGTCCCGGACGTCGGCTTCTCCAGGTCGGCAATGACGCGCAGCAGGGTGGTCTTGCCGCAACCCGATGGGCCGATGAAAGAGACGAACTCACCCTTGCCGATGGTGAGATCGACATTGGACAGCGCCTGCACCGGCCCGTCATTGGTCTGGAAAGTGAGGCCAAGTTTGCTTGCCGCGACGACGGCTGGCGAAATCCCAGTCATCGGCGGGTGCCTGCCTTGTCCTGTCCCTGCGGCGGGATTCCGATTGCTTTTATCGCGATGTTGTTTTCCACTTGCCCAGTCCCATTGAATTTGTCCCACTCGCCATTGAATTTGTCCCACTCGATTGACGCCCGGAGTTTTCCCGATGTCGCCCAAACCGACATGCCATCTTATCCGCCCTGAAAGCACTTATGAAGGCAAGCAGGGATTGACCTATTTCGCCGGTATTGCCACGGAATCGGTCGGCTCCTCCGGTATCTGCATGCACGTGCTCACCATGCCGCCCGGCGCGCGCGCCAAGGCGCATCTGCACGAGAACCATGAAACCGCGATCTATGTGCTCTCCGGAGAGGTCCACACCTGGTATGGCGACCGGCTCGAGCACCACATCGTCGTCAAGGCCGGCGACCTCTTCTACATCCCGGCCGGCGTGCCGCATCTGCCGGCCAATCTGAGCAACGCTCCCTCTTCGGCCGTCATTGCCCGCACCGACCCCAACGAACAGGAAAGCGTCGTCCTGCTGCCCGAGCTCGATGCCCTGGTTGCGTGAGGCCGTTATTGGCGGGTTAGGCGGCCGACGCTCAATAGCTTCAGGTCCGCGCCGCCCCTCATCGCCCTGCCGGGCACTTCTCGCCGTATAGAGACGGGGAGAAGGACGCCGTCGCGAAGGATTTCGCCAATAGCCTGCGTTGCCAGAAAGAGCACCGAGATCGCACTCAGCCCCCTTCTCCCCGTCTCTATACGGGGAGAAGATGCCGGCAGGCAGATGAGGGGCGGCGCGGACGTCGGCAATCATCTGCACCGAGTCACTTCCCCGTATACGGTGCCTTCCTCATCAGCGATCACCAATTTCCCGGCATTCTTGGCGCTGTGTTTGATGGTGAAGGTGGCGGGCGACTTTCCCTCCTCGCCTTCGGCTTCACAGTCAGCCTTGACCGTCAGCGAGCCATCGGCCTGGGCCTTCTTTTCGGTAAGGGTGCAAGCGCTCGCCACAGTGACGAATGCCTCGCTGGTCAGCAGCAGCATGTCCTCGGCATAGACTTCCTGGCCGTTCTTGTTGATGCAGCCGGACTTGTTGCCGTACGGCTTGGACAGGTCGATGCAGGCCGCCGAAGCGGAGCCGGCAAGCAGAACAAAAACAGCGGTGAGACGAAGCCTCGCGTGCCTCACCTCAAACCCCGGTCGCCGGAATGCCTGTCCGCTCGACCTTGCGCGGCGCGGTGATCTCTTTCCATGTCGACAGCGCGCGGTTGACCGCCGCATTCGGCTCGCGGCCGACGAATTCGCCATGTCCAGGCTTCGCCTTGACCTCGGCCTCCTGGATCGACAGTTCGCCGCGCGAGAAGACGAAACGCGGGAGGCCGGTCACCTCGACGCCCTCGAACACGTTGTAATCGATGACCGACTGCTGCTTCTTCGAAGAAATCGTCTTCTTGCGCTTCGGATCCCAGACGATGATGTCGGCATCCGCGCCTTCGACGATGGCGCCCTTCTTCGGATACATGTTGAGGATCTTGGCGATGTTGGTCGAGGTCACCGCGACGAACTCGTTCATCGTCAGCCGCCCGGTGTTGACGCCCTTGGTCCATAGCACCGGCATGCGATCCTCGAGCCCGCCGGTGCCGTTGGGGATCTTGGTGAAATCGCCGACTCCAAAGCGCTTCTGCTTGGTGGTGAAGGCGCAATGGTCGGTCGCCACCACCTGCAGCGAGCCCGCCTGCAGGCCGGCCCACAGCGAATCCTGGTGCAGCTTGTTGCGGAAGGGCGGGCTCATTACGCGGCGCGCCGCATGGTCCCAATCCTTGTCGAAATACTCGCTCTCATCCAGCGTCAGATGCTGGATCAGCGGCTCGCCGAACACACGCATACCCTTCTGGCGGGCGCGGCGGATCGCCTCGTGGCTCTGCTCGCAGGAGACGTGCACGACATAGAGCGGCACGCCCGCCATGTCGGCGATCATGATCGCGCGATTTGTGGCCTCGCCCTCCACTTCCGGCGGACGCGAATAGGCGTGACCTTCCGGGCCGTTATTGCCGGCGGCGAGCAGCTTCTGCGACAGGGCCGCAACCACATCGCCATTCTCGGCATGCACCAGCGGCAGCGCGCCAAGATCGGCGCAGCGCTGGAACGAGGCATACATCTCGTCGTCATCCACCATCAGCGCGCCCTTGTAGGCCATGAAGTGCTTGAACGAGGTGATGCCCTTGTCGACGACGTCGGCCATCTCGTCGAACACCTGCTTGCCCCACCAGGTGATCGCCATGTGGAAGGAGTAATCGCAGGAGGCCCCGGAGGTCTTGTTGTCCCACATCTGCAAGGCTTCGAGCAGCGACTGCTGCGGCGCCGGCAGGCAGAAATCGACCACCATGGTGGTACCGCCGGCCAGTGCCGCGCGCGTGCCGGATTCGAAATCATCGGCCGAATAGGTGCCCATGAACGGCATTTCGAGATGGGTATGCGGATCGATGCCGCCGGGCATCACATAGCAGCCGGTGGCGTCGAATTCGTGATCGCCATGCAGATTGGAGCCGATGGCGACAATCTTGCCATGCTGTATCAGCACATCGGCCTTCCATGTGCGGTCGGCCGTGACGATGGTGCCGTTCCTGATGACTTTGGTCATTTTCGTTCCCTTGTTTTGCTGCGCTTCTTTTAGAGCGCTTTGCTTCTATTCTCGATCAGCAGACCATCTGGATCAGCGTCATCCCCATTGGGAATGGCCGCTACATGACTCCGAGTTCCCGCAATATCTCTTCCACGCACCCGTCGACCGATTCCGTCAATTCACCTGTCGAAAACCTCAGCACGCGATAGCCTTGCGTCCTCAGCCAGCCATCACGTATCCGGTCCTTCTCCATTTGCTGCGGTACAAAATGGTGCTGTCCATCCACCTCGATGACCAAACTTTTCTCGTGGAGAACGAAGTCCACAATGTAAGGGCCGATTGGCGCCTGCTTCCTGGCATGCAGACCATAGAGCCGACGGAACTCCTTTAGCTCGGACCAGAGTTTACGCTCGCCTTCCGTCATATTCCGGCGCAACGCCCTGGCACGTTTTATGGCAGCAGGGTCGATCGCGGTCGGTGCCAAGGCGAGTACCCCCACCCTCAATCCCTCCCCACAAGGGGGAGGGAGGCTTGGGATAGCGCCATCATTACGCAACCGCAAAAGCTTCGCGCTACAGGAAAATACCCCGGCGAGGACGGTCCCCCTCCCCCTTGTGGGGAGGGGTTAGGGGTGGGGGTACAGCGCCGACATCTCATTCGACAATCACCGCCGTCTCCACCACCGCGTGGAACAGCACGTCGGCGCCGGCGGCGGCCCATTCCTTGGTGATTTCCTCCGCCTCGTTGTGGCTGAGGCCATCGACGCAGGGACACATCACCATGGCGGTGGGCGCCACGCGGTTAATCCAGCAGGCATCGTGGCCCGCACCCGAGACGATGTTGCGGTGCGTGTAGCCGAGGCGCTCGGCGGCATCGCGGATCGCCTTGACGCAGCCCTTGTCGAAGGTCACCGGATCGAAATGCCCGACCTGCTCTATCTTGTATTTGATATCGAGCGCGTCGCAGATCGTGTCGATGCCTTCGCGGATGCGACCGTCCATGGCGTCGAGCACTTCCTTCTCCGGCGAGCGGATGTCGATGGTGAAGACTGTGCGCCCGGCAATGATGTTGCGCGAGTTGGGGTAGACTTCCATATGGCCGACGGCGCCGACGGCGTCGGGCTGGTAGTCCATGGCGATCTCGTGCACCAGTTCGATCACGCGAGCCATGCCGAGCCCGGCATTGCGGCGCTTCGGCATTGGCGTCGAGCCGGTATGCGCCTCCTTGCCGGTCAGCGTCACCTGCAGCCATTTCAGGCCCTGGCCGTGGGTGACGACGCCGATGTCGATGCCTTCGTCCTCGAGGATCGGGCCCTGTTCGATATGCAGTTCGAAGAAGGCGTGAATCTTGCGGTCGCCGACCTTCTCGTTGCCCTTCCAGCCGATGCGCTCCAGTTCTTCGCCGAATTTCTTGCCGTTCTTGTCCGTATGCTCGTAGACGTCGGCCTGTTCGAGCACGCCGGCGAACACGCCGGAGGCCATCATCGCCGGTGCGAAGCGCGCGCCTTCCTCGTTGGTCCAGTTGGTGACGACGATCGGATGTTTGGTTTTGATGCCGAGGTCGTTGAGCGAGCGCACGACCTCCAGCCCGCCGAGAACGCCGAGAACGCCGTCATACTTACCGCCGGTCGGCTGCGTGTCGAGATGGCTGCCGACATAGACCGGCGGCAGGTCGGGGTCGGTGCCTTCGCGGCGGGCGAACATGGTGCCCATCTCGTCGACGCCCATTTCGAGCCCTGCGGCATCGCACCAGCGCTTGAACAGATGCCGACCCTCGCCATCCTCGTCGGTCACGGTCTGCCGATTGTTGCCGCCGGCAATGCCGGGGCCGATCTTCGCCATCTCCATGATGGAATCCCACAAACGGTCTGAATTGATTCGCAGATTCTCGCCGGGTGCGGCCATTCAAAACCCCATCGATTGCGCGGCGTCCCCCTCCCCCCTCGAGGGGAGGGTGGCCGCGAAGCGGTCGGGTGGGGTCGCCGCTCATGCGCTCGACCTTTTCCTTGACCACCTGCGCGACGTGCCAAGCGCTGTTTATGACATCAGGCTCGTCGACGCGAAAGACGTCAAACCCGAGCGAATGCAGATAGGCGTCACGGACAGCATCGTGCCGTTTGCCCTTCTTGTACTCGTGAAGATCACCGTCGACTTCAACGATCAGCTTCACGGAAAGGCAGGCAAAGTCAACGATGTAAGGCCCAAACGAGCACTGGCGCCGGAATTTGATGCCTGCCGATTTCAGCTCACGCAACTCATACCAAAGGAGAGATTCACCCTTGGTCGCGTGAACTCGAAGCGCGCGCGCCTTCTGGCGCATTTCGAAGCTCACGCGGGTACGGGGCATCAGTGGCCGCCTCGCTGCAAAAGATCAGGTCGGCGCACTGCCGCGCTGACCCCACCCGGCCGCTTCGCGGCCACCCTCCCCTCGAGGGGGAGAGATATCTGTGCCCAGTTCTTCAATCGATTGACCTCAGCACTTCACGCACATGGTCGATCAGTTCGTTGATCTGGCCCTTGGTGATGATCAGCGGCGGCGACAGCGCGATGATGTCGCCGGTGGTGCGGATCAGCGCGCCGCGTTCGAACGCCTTGACGAAGGCCGAGAAGGCACGCTTGGTCGGCTGGCCGGCGATCGGCGCCAGTTCGACAGCGCCGATCAGGCCGATGTTCCTGATATCGATGACATGTGGCTCGCCCTTCAGCGAATGCAGCGCGTCCTCCCAATAGGGCGCCAGTTCCTCGCCACGGGTCAATAGGCCTTCTTCCTTGTAGGTGTCGAGCGTGCCGAGTGCGGCGGCGCAAGCAACCGGATTGCCCGAATAGGTGTAGCCGTGGAAGAACTCGATCATGTGCTCGGGGCCGGTCATGAAGGCGTCGTGGATTTCCTTCTTCACGAACACCGCGCCCATCGGGATGACGCCGTTGGAGACACCCTTGGCGGTGGTCATGATGTCGGGCGTGACGCCGAAATAATCGGCGCCGAACGGCGCGCCGAGACGGCCGAAACCGGTGATGACCTCGTCGAAGATCAACAGGATGCCGTGCTTGGTACAAATTTCGCGAAGCTTCTGCAGATAGCCCTTGGGCGGCAGGATGACGCCGGTGGAACCAGCGACCGGCTCGACGATGACGGCGGCGATGGTCGAGGCGTCATGCAGGGCAACGATGCGCTCCAGCTCGTTGGCGAGCTCCGCGCCATATTCCGGCACGCCCCTGGAGAAGGCGTTCTTCTCGGGCAGATGCGTGTGCGGCATGTGGTCGACGCCGCCAAGCAGCGTGCCGAACATCTTGCGGTTGGAGACGATGCCGCCGACCGAGATGCCGCCGAAATTGACGCCATGATAACCGCGCTCGCGGCCGATCAGACGGGTGCGCGAGCCCTCGCCCTTCACGCGGTGATAGGCGATCGCCATCTTCAGCGCCGTCTCGACCGATTCCGAACCGGAATTGGTGAAGAACACATGGTCCATGCCCTTGGGCGCGATGTCGACCAGGCGGTTCGCCAGTTCGAACACGATAGGATGGCCCATCTGGAAGGCCGGCGCGTAGTCGAGCTCGGCGGCCTGGTGCTGGATCGCCTCGGTGATCTTCGGACGGCAGTGGCCGGCATTGACACACCAGAGGCCGGCGGTGCCGTCCAGCACCTTGCGGCCATCGCTGGTCGTGTAATGCATATCCTTGGCGGACACGAACATGCGCGGCGCCTGCTTGAACTGCCGGTTTGCCGTGAACGGCATCCAGAATGCGCTGAGATCGTTCGGCGTGACTTTCAGCCGGTTGGACATGACCAAGACTTCCCCTTGTAACCTGTTTCGGTGCGTCCAACGCTTGGTCTTTGCCGCGCTTTCGTGCTACGCAAATTTTTGACCGATTGGACAAACGTTAGCACCGCCCTGTCGGCGGTCAAGGGATTACTAGCGGAAATGCGGCTCCTGAAGTGCGTTCCACAGGCTGGGGAAAAACTGGTCCAGAGAATTGGTCCAGACAGACGCCAACGCGGGGGTCCGCAACGGTGAACACCGGCACGGAAGCCCCTCGCCGCACCCGCATCCAGCAGGAAAAGCGCGAACTGATCCTGGAGGCAGCGCTCGAGGTGTTCTCCACCAACGGCTTCCGCGGCTCGACCATCGACCAGATCGCTGAAGCCGCCGGCATGTCGAAGCCCAACCTGCTCTATTATTTCCGCCGCAAGGAAGACATTCACGAGACTTTGATGCAGCGCCTGCTCGACACCTGGCTGGCGCCGCTCAGGGAACTCGACGACATCGGCGATCCCATGACCGAATTGCGCAGCTACATCAGGCGCAAGCTCGAAATGGCGCGAGATTTTCCCCGCGAAAGCCGGCTGTTCGCCAACGAGATCCTGCAAGGCGCGCCGCGCATCATGCCGCTGCTGGCGGGCGAACTGAAGACATTGGTCGACGAGAAGGCCGCCGTCATCAAGGGCTGGATGCGTGCCGGCAAGATCGCCCGGACCGACCCCTGGCACCTGATCTTCTCGATCTGGGCGACGACCCAGCACTACGCCGATTTCGACGTCCAGGTCCGCGCCGTGCTGGGGCCGAACCGCGGCGGCGACGGCCGCTTCGAGGACGCGGCGCGCTTTCTGGAGCAGTTGTTCCTCGATGGGCTGAAGCCGAAGGGCTAGGGTCTCGGGAAAAGGGCTTAACGGATAGGGCCAACTTACCGGTCATTTGGTTGTTGCCGACCGTAAGGATTGGCCGAGGCATCCATCATTTCGTCATCCACGGGCGGAGCAAGGAGCGAAGCGACGCAGCGCAGACCCGAGGATCCTGTGTGTTTGTTCAGTGCTATGATCAAAGTGGGAAGGAGGCCGAGAGGATCCTGGTCGTCCTTTGACGGATAGGCTGCGGCACTGCGGCGGGATCAGTTGGAGATCAGACCGGGCCAGAAGGCGAACAGCAGCAGCCCGGCGACAATTGCGTAACCGACTGCCAGGTGGACTGCTTTCAGGACGGGGCGGCCCATCTCCCGGGCGCGCTTAGGGTGCAGAGGATCGTAGATGACGTCGACCGCGGCACCGATAGACCGTGTCTTGCCATTAACCGGCAGATAGGACTCGAAACGCCAGGTTCGTCCGGAGCGATCGGCGAATTCTATGATCGGGTTGTCTGAATATTCGCCAGACTTATCGATGTCCACCACCTTGCCGGTGGCAAAGATGCCACGCCGCTTGAGGACAAAACCGCCATAGCTCTGCACGCCGATGGGCGCCAGGAAGAAGACGCCGCACAGGAGGCACCAGATCTGTAAGTCGCTTGGATGCCAGCCAACGGCTTCCGCGATCGCGCGGAACGGAAACAGCGCCTGATGGAAGATCTCCGAAACGCGTGCCCAGAATGCGGTCCAGCCTTGCTCCATGCCCGCTCCACTCGTGAACCCACGATTTCATACAGGATAATCGCAACGGAGCGATTAACACGGGTGGCGTCGATTGCGCCGAGTTCCCCGGCCCGCTCGGAAGTATTGCCCTATGAAGCGTCAGGCCCCGCTCAGCGCGACATTGCCGATGAAGCCGTTCATGCGCTGCCCGGTGTCAGGGCCTTGATGGTCCCCCGGAAACCGGCCGCATCGACCGCTTCCTTCAAACAGCTGGAGCGCCGCCGCCTTGGCGGCGCTCCCGGGCAACAGGGCAATCAGGCAGCCTTGGCGGCCGGCATCGGATGAATGGCGTGGAACGGAATGCAAAGCCGGTTCCAGGTGTTGATCATGCCGAGCGCGACCGACAGCTTGACCAATTCCTCTTCCGAGAAATGCTCGAGCGTGCGTGCATAGAGCTCATCCGACACGCCGTTGTTGGCGATGAGGGTCACCGCCTCGGTCCAGGCCAAGGCCGCGCGTTCGCGCTCGGAAAACAGTGGCGATTCCTTCCAGGCCGAGACCAGATAGAGCCGCGGCTCGGTCTCGCCGTCACGGCGAGCCTCACGGCTGTGCATCTCGACGCAGAACGAGCAGCCATTGATCTGCGAGGCCCTGAGCTTGATCAGGTGCAACAGGCTCACCTCCAACCCGCATTCGTCGACCGCCTTGTTGAGCGCCATCACCGCCTTCATGACCTCCGGCGCCTTGGCGAAGAACTGTATCCTCTGTTTCATCGTGTTGTTCCTTTCACATCGACTGGGTTTTAGATTTGCTTGGTGGAACCGGATTTCTGCGGCCGCTGGTGGCGCTCGACGAAAGCGCAGCTCGCTGCAATCGACCGGGGATCGCCTTCCTCGGCGAAATTGGCCACGACGTCGGACAGCTTGGTCTCGGCAAGCGCGGCCCGATAGGCCCTCTCCGCCTTCAGCATCGCGGCGTTGATGCCGCAGGGTTTGACATAGGCCGAGGCATCGAGCTTGACCGGACCGTTGCGGCGGATTTCGCCGCAGCGGAAAGCCGGCTCGCGCCCTTCGACCGCCAGCACGATATCGAGCAGGGTGATGCGTTCGGCCGCCCGCGCCAGCCGGTAGCCGCCGGTTGGCCCCGGCACCGATTCCAGGATGCCGGATGAAGTCAGCATGTTGAGATGCTTCAGGAGATAGCTCGGCGAGAGGCCAAAGGATTCTGCCAGCGCGGCGCCTGGAATGGTGCTGTTGCCTTCGACGCTCGCCAGCGTGGCCGCGCAGTGAATGGCCGCCTCAACGCCCTCGCCCAGCTTCATTGTCGGTTTCCAAATTCGTCGATATAATTTATCCTCGATATATTTTATCTGCAATAGGAGAATCGTAGGAGCCTGATTTTTGAGAGAGGTTTTCTTGGAGAACGAAGACCCGTTGTCGTGCCAAGACGCCTTCCAATTCGGCGCTGGCACTGCCCCTCACCTGCCTGCCGGCACCTTTGTAACTTGTCATTTGCCGAATCCGTTATGATGGCGGGAGCGGTGGCGGACGAGAGGCCGACGCATCTTTGGGCCA